>CAZCGD010000242.1:0-23402 GCA_964498105.1 uncultured Streptomycetaceae bacterium | reverse complement strand
TCACGCCCGGCACTTCGACCGACATCCTGGCGCGCGTGATCGGGGGCAAGTTGACCGAGACCTGGGGCCAGCAGGTGGTGGTGGACAACCGCCCCGGCGCCGGCGGCGTGGTCGGCACCGAGATCGGCGCCAAGGCCGCCTCCGATGGCTACACGCTCACCATGGCGGTTTCCAGTGCCTTCGGCATCAATCCCACACTCTACGCGAAGCTTCCGTACGATGCGATCAGGGATTTTGCGCCGATCACCAATATCGCGCTGACACCCCAGACGCTGGTATCCAACCCCTCGTTCACGGCGAAATCCGTCAAGGAGTTGGTCGCCCTGGTGAAGGCAAAACCCGGGCAGATCAACTACGCCTCGCTCGGCAGCGGTTCGACCAGCCATCTCACCATGGAAATGTTCAGTTCCGCGGCTGGCATCCGCTTCAACCACATTCCGTACAAGGGCAGCCCCGCCGCGCACGCCGAGCTGTTCTCCGGGCAGATACCAATCATGTTCGATGCCATCCCGGCGGTGCTGCCGCACGTGAAGTCGGGCCGGCTGCGGGGACTGGGCATCGGCGCGGCAAAGCGCTCGCCGTTCCTGCCCGAGGTGCCGACGATCGCGGAATCGGGTTTTCCGGGATTTGAAGCGGTGGGCTGGATCGGCATCGCCGCACCGGCCAGGACGCCCGCGCCCGTGCTCGACAAGTTGAACGCCGAGATCGTGCGCATCATCAATACCCCGGAGATGAAGGAACGCCTCGCCACGCTCGCGTTCACGCCGGTCGGCGATACGCGCGAGCAGTTCGCGCGCTTCATCAAGTCGGAAATCGCCAGGTGGGGCAAAGCCGTGCGCGAGTCCGGGGCCAAAGCGGAGTAACAGCGTCGCCGCAAAGGACGCGAAGGACGCAAATTTTTTAATTATTATTCTTGATTCCCTTGGCGCTCTTGGCGTCCTTGGCGGTTCAAGACCTTTTTTATGACCCAAGACCTGGAAAAACTGAAGGAATGGATCGGCAACAAGGAGTCGGACGTCGACTACGTCACCGTCCCGGTCGTCCACCGGCTGGCCGCGACGCTCGATCGCGGCGATCCCATGCCAAAAATGGGTGATCCGCTGCCGGTCGGCTGGCACCAGGTCCTGTTCCCGCGCGTGGTGCGCCAGTCGCAGATCGGCGCGGACGGCCACCCGGAGCGCGGCGATTTCCTGCCGCCGGTGCCGCTGCCGCGTCGCATGTTCGCCGGCAAGCGCACTACCTTCCACGCGGATCTACAAGTGGGCGACGCCGTGCGCCGCGAATCCGTCATCCAGGCAGTCAATATCAAACAGGGCCGCACCGGACAAATGGTGTTCGTCACGGTCAAGACCGACATCACGAGCCCGCGCGGACTCGCCATCACCGAAGAGCAGGACCTCGTCTACCGGGAAGCCAATTCTGGTGGCACGCCGCCACAGCCCCCGCACCCGGCGCCGGGACGGGCCGTGTGGAGCCGTGTGGTGACGCCCGACCCGGTGATGCTGTTCCGCTATTCCGCGCTGACCTTCAACGGCCACCGCATTCACTACGACCTGCCGTACGTGACGAAGGTCGAAGGCTACCCCGGCCTCGTCATGAACGGCGGGCTCACCACCCTGCTCGCGTTCGAGCTCGCGCGCACCCATGCCTCCACGCCGATCCGCACTATCTCCTCGCGCAACGTGCGGGCGCTGTTCGTAAACCAGCAGATCACCCTCGGCGGCGAGCCATCGCTCGACAACAAGACGGCGACGTTGTGGGCGCTCAACCCCGACGGCGCGCTCGCCTTGACCGCGGAAGCGGAGTTCAGATGATATTGCAGGTCATCCTTCATCCTTCATCCTTCATCCTTCGAGCGTAGGCGAAGATGTCCGGCGGCCCCCTCGAAGGCGTGCGCATTCTCGACCTGACTTCGGTCGTGGTCGGGCCGCTCGCCACCCAGATCCTCGCCGACCACGGCGCGGACGTGATCAAGGTGGAGTCGAAGGCGGGCGATCTCGTCCGCGTGATGAACGGCAAATCGGTCACCCCGGGCATGGGCGCCAAGTTCCTGCATCTCAACCGCAACAAGCGCAGCATCGTGCTCGATCTCAAGCATCCCTCCGGCCATGGCGCGCTCAAGAAGCTGATCGCGCGCGCGGACGTGATGCTCTGGAACAACCGCCCCCGGTCGATGGCGCGCATGAAGTTGGGCTACGACGACGTGCGCGCCATCAACCCGAAAATCATCTACTGCGGCATGTTCGGCTTCGGCCAGGACGGCCGCTACCGCGATAAGCCGGCCTACGACACCATCATCCAGGGCGCTGGCGGCATGGCGGCGCTCCATCACCGCGCGACCGGCGAGCCGCGCTTCGTGCCGATGGTGGTGGCGGACAAGGTGGTGGGGCTGATCGCGGTGCAGATGATCGCGATGGCGCTCTACGGCCGCACGCGCACCGGCGCGGGCTGCTCGATCGAGATCCCGATGTTCGAGAACCTGGTGAAGTTCGTGCTGGAAGAGCACCTGTATCTCAAGACCTTCGTGCCGCCGCTCGGAGAGACCGGCGACCCGCGCCTGCTCGATCCCCTCGGCAAGCCGATTCCCACCCGGGACGGCTGGATCTGCATCTCCGCCAACACCAACGCCCAGGCGTTCGCGTTCTTCGACGCGATCGGCCGCCCCGAGCTGAAGTCCGACCCGCGCTTTTCCACCATACCGGCGCGCTTCGCCCACGTGGCGGATTACTACCAGGTCCGCATGGATGAGTTGAAGAAGAAAGCCACCGCCGAATGGCTGGAGCTATTCGACCGCGCCGACGTGCCGGCGATGCCCTATCACACGCTCGACAGTCTGCTCGAGGACCCGCACCTGAAGGACATCGGCTTCTTCGAGCTGAAGGACCATCCCACCGAGGGCAAGACGCGCAGCATGCGGCTGCCGAACAAGTGGTCCTCCGGCGTACGCCGCGAGTGGAACCCGGCGCCCAAGCTCGGCGAGAACGGCGTCGAGATCCTGCGCGAAATCGGCTACGTCGATGCTGACATCGAGGCGATGATCGCGAGCGGTGTCACGGTGGACGGGCGCCTCGAAAAGAAATGATGAATGATGAATGATGAATTATGAATTATGAACGGGAACCCCCGTTTCGCCCCGGATATTGATCGCACCTGCCCACAGTTTGGACCTAAAGGAATATCGAGCCGGCGGCTGCTGTAAACTAGGCGCCCGCTAGTGTCCTGCATCAGCAGCAAGCCATGCCAAAAAAGCCAATTACCACGGAGAGTCCCATGCACAGTTTGAAGTCACAAGCCACCCGTCTTTTCGCCGCACTGCTCGCCGCTGTCGCGCTTGCACTGCCCGTCACGGCGCCGGCGGCCGACACTGAATACACGCCGTCCGTCGGCCAGGAGGGCAAGGACGTGATCTGGGTGCCGACGCCGCAGGCGCTGGTCGACAAAATGCTCGACATGGCGAAGCTCACGGCCAGGGACATTCACTACGACCTCGGCAGCGGTGACGGCCGCACCGTCATCACCGCGGCCAAGCGCGGCGCCCAGGCGGTCGGCGTCGAATTCAATCCCGACATGGTCGCGCTGTCCGAGCGCACCGCCGCCAAGGAAGGCGTAGCCGCCAAGGCGAAATTCATCAACGGCGACATCTTCCAGACCGACTTCAGCCACGCCACCGTCGTCACGCTCTACCTGCTGCCGAGCCTCAACCTGAAGCTGCGCCCGACCATCCTCAAGATGAAGCCGGGCACGCGCGTGGTGTCCCACGCCTTTACCATGGAGGAGTGGCAGGCCGACCAGACCGAGAACGTGGAAGGCCGCACCGCCTACCTGTGGATCGTGCCGGCGCCGGTGGACGGCACCTGGCGCTGGAACGGTTCGGGCGCTGGTCCGAAAGCGTACGAAGTCGCATTGCGCCAGCAATTCCAGAAGGTCGAGGGCGCCGCCCGGCTCGACGGCGGGCTGGGGCAACTGCGCGATGTCAAGCTGCAAGGCGACCAGATCAGCTTCACGGTGCTGGACGCCGATGGCGCCCGCCGCGACTTTTCCGGCCGCGTCTCCGGCAACACCATGCAGGGCGTGGTGAAGCAGGCCGGCGGAGAAGCGAAGTGGAGCGCGAGCCGCGCCAACTGAGCCGGGCACGGGCAGGCTGAAAACGGCGCGGGGGACCGCGCCGTTTTAGCTGCGTCAGCGGGATTCCACGAGTTGGGCGTCGAGCGCGGCCGGCGCGAGCAGCCGGTACACCGGAACCTCGCTCGTCGCCGCGATAGTGGCGGGAGCGTCCTTCCTGTCCACCGGCACGTAGCCGAAAGAGACGAAGCTGCTCGGCGATTCCGGTTCGAGCGCGACCGCGATCACGCCGGCGTTTGGCTGCCCCATCAGGTAGACGTAGCTTCCGGCCGGAAACGTCTTCCTTTTCACCGCCGCCTCGGTGGTGACCCGGCTCGTGATGCGGCCCTCGACGTAGGTCGCGCCTGCCCGCCGGTCGATCACCTCGTAACTTTCCACTTCCAGCGTCACCGGCGCGCGCAGCCGGCGCACCTCAACCCCGGAGAGCGCCAGCCGCCGCGCCACGTCATGGAACACCGGCGGCATGAGGTAGGCGTAGGGACGGGCGCGCACGAGCTCCGGCTGGGCGCCGAGCGAATCCGACCAGTCAACCTCGATGTCCTTCAGCTGCCCGCTCTGCGGGTCGATCATGGTGAGGGTCTGCTTCGTACGCGGGCTCGCGACCGTCACCGCCACCGTGTCGCCAGGCCGCGGCTCCCGGCCGCGGCGCACGATGTCCTCGCGCACCTCCCGCACCGTCTTCACGACGTGGGCGGCGTGATCGGCGGTAATCTGCAGCAGGCTCGATATTGCGACGAAGTGGGTATGCACGCGCCGCGCATAGCTGTCCCGGCCGATGCCCACGCCGCGGCTCTCGACCAGGAACGAAATCGCGTTCTGCAGCCCGGCGAAGTTACGCCCGATGTCGGGCGTGGTCCCGCCCATCGCCACGCGCCGGTCCTTCAGGTCATACGAGGTCGTGTAGTACCAGAAGTGGGTATAGCCCGCGCGCTCGACCTCGCGCCGCATCCCCGGCAGGAACAGCCGGTCCGCGAGCTCGGTCAAACGCGGCGCGACGTTGGGATTGGTCGCATACTGCGCCATCAGGTCCCACGATTGCAGCAGGCCGAATTTCTCGAGCCAGCGGGTGGCGACGCTGAATTCGTGCGCGTCAACGAAAACGTGGGGCTGGAATTCGTTGACGACGCGGTGCAGCGCGGCGGTCTCCGGCAACTCGACCTTGACGTGGTCGCGGTTGATGTCGGTGTTGCCGTAGGGCGAGCGCGTGAAGTAATGCGCCCCGTCGGGATTGGCCCGCGGCACGATCACCACGGTGATGCGGTCGAGCAGCGGCTTGAGCGATCCGGTCGCAAGTTCCCTGGCGAGCGCCAGCATCGCCTCCCCGCCGGCGGGCTCGTTGCCGTGCTGCAGCCCGACCAGGAACACCACCGGCCGGTTCAACCGCAGCAAATCCGCGGTGGCGGTCACGCCGGCGTTGGAGAGCACCAACAGCGGGATCGCGCGCCCTTCCTGGGAAGCGCCGACGATGCGCACCTGCAGGTTGCCCGCCTGCTGCTGCAGCCGGGACAGGTAGCGCGACATCTCCTCGTGCGAGGTGAAATCGGTGCGTCCCGGCGTAAAACCGGGCGTGTCGAACTGCACCGCGGGATCGGGATAGCGCTGCTTGACCGCCTCGCTCTGCCGGAACGCGCGCTCCGGGTTGAACTGGGCGTGCAGCGCCGGCGCGAGACCCGCGCACCAGAACAGAGCGAGGACGGCAATCCCATTACGCAGCCACTGGCGCATGATGAGCTTTTTCCCGGAGAGCACGCGACTCAATCTTCTACCGCAGCAGGACAGCTCGAGGCGCGGGCCTTCGGACCCTTATAATCTGCCTCTCGCGTGTCAACGATAATCATGCCATACCCAGGGAGTTGAAATGCCGAAGCGGTTTTCCAGCGTCGCCATCATTGGCGGCGGCATCATGGGTGGCGACATCGCCATCATCTTCGCCGCCGGCGGATGGCAGGTGCACGTCATGAGCCCGTCGCAAAAGACGCGCTCTGCCCTGCCCGGCCGGGTCACGGCCGGTCTCGGGAAGTTGGGGGCAACGGCAGCCGGCGCGGCCAACGTCAAGACTTACGCTGCGCTCGATGCGCTGCCGTGGAAGGATATCGACCTGGTGGTAGAGGCGGCGCTCGAAGATCTGCCGTTGAAGCAGAAGCTGTTCGGTGAGATCGAGGCGCTGGCGCGGCCCGATATCCCGCTCACCACCAACACCTCCAACTTCCCCATCGGCGAGATCGGCAAGTCGCTGAACACCCGCTCGCGCTTCGCCGGCCTGCATTTCTTCATGCCGGCGCACCTGGTGCCGCTGGTGGAAATCGTCAGCGGCGCGCACACCGATCCGACGGTGGCGGAAGGTCTGGTCGCGCTGATGAAAACGCTCAACAAGGCGCCGATCTGGGTGAAGAAGGACATTCCGGGCTTCGTCGGCAACCGGCTGCAGCACGCGATGATGCGCGAGGCGCTCTACCTCATCGCCGACGGCATCGTCTCGCCGGAGGGCATAGACGATGCGGTGCGCTACGGCTTCGGCTTTCGCTTCATCGCCTGCGGGCCGATACTGCAGAAGGAAATGTCGGGCTGGGACACCAACTGCGTCGTCGGCACCGCGCTCTGGCCGCATCTCTACTCCACATCGGCCTATCCCGCCCCGATCAAGGCCATGGTGGACAGGGGGCATCTCGGCATGAAGACGAAGCGCGGCTTCTGGGAGTGGACCGACGAGTCGATCGCGAAGGAAAAGGCACGCATCGAACGCCGCCTGCAGGCCGGCATGGATATCCTCAGGAACGACCCCGGCGACCGCTAGCCTTCCCCTGGCCGCGGGGAGCGCGCCAGCGGCAAAGAATCGAGGAGCGAGGCGGAAATGGTGACCGGTACTGCCTTTCGCCCTTCGCATTTCGACTTCCGCCTTTCTAGTCCAGCGGGCGCTTGCCGGTGTACTCCAGCACGTAGAGGCCGCCGCGCGCGCGGTCGGCAGCATAGATGATCGAGCGGTCGTCCACGAACACATCGCTGATCCGGCACCCGCGCTGGCCCGCGGGCGTCTCCGGCAGGAAGGCCGCGATCTCCTCCGGCCGGTACGGATCGGCGATGTCGTAGACGCGGAGCCCCGCGCTGAACCAGGTGGAGGCCACCGTGTTCTGCAGGCGGGCAGCGCCCGGCTCGGGCTCGTTCTCGTGGATGTTGTGGGCGCCGATGCGGCCGCCCACCTTGTGCAGTTCGTTGAATTCGCGCGGCGTCGGCAGGCTCGAAATCATCACCGGGTTCGATTCCAGGCGGAGGTCCACCATCCAGCAGCGCTTGGGCCAGTCGAGGCCGTGGTCCCCGGTCGCCTCGTCCGTCACCACCAGCAGGTCGCGGTCGAACAGCGGCAGCACGGTGTGCGTGAATCCGGGGAACGGCGGGTGGTAATCGAGGCGGCTGATTAGCTTCGGGCGCGCCTTGTCCGCAATGTCGAGAATCACGATGCCGGCGTCGATGTAGCCGATGTAGGCGCGGTCCGGCCGCTCCGGATAGCACAGCGTGTGATGCGGCCGGAAAGCGAAGTCGAGCGAGGGCGCGACATGGCGCGGCGGGGCCTGGTCCTTGTCGCCCTTCCTCTGGCCCGGCAGCCACCACCGCCCCACCTCGGTTGGCCTGGCCGGGTTCGCCAGGTCCACGATCATGTAGAACTGGTTGTCCTTGGGGTCGTTCGGTACGAAATCCGGATGAGCTGCGCTCAAGTGGGCGTAGCGTCCATCCATGAAGGAGAGGTAGTGAACCCCGACGGCGTGGGAGTCAGCCGGCCCCGACAGATCGAAGAACGTGATTTCCCGCGGCTCGGCCGGTTTCGAGATGTCGTAGACCTGGAAGCCGGCGGGCTTCAGGCCGGGCTCATACGACTGGTACGCCATCAGCAGGATATCGCCGCGCATCGCGAGCGAGTTGCCCCGCACCTTGCTGTGCGGCAGCGGCTTCTGCCACAGCATCTTCGGATCGGACGGCTCGGTCACGTCGAAGATCGAGAAGCTGGCCGGCCCGTGCTCGTGCGCGATATACATGTAGCGCCGACCGTCCTTGATCTTCAGCGCCATGCCTTCGCCGAGATTGGCCGCGCCGCCGGCGGTATGCTGCGCGAGCAGTTTCAGATTGTGGGCAAGTCGGACCGTCATTTTTCTATCTCGGGCTTTTCGTCGGAAAGCGGAATCCTACCTCAACCCCAATTCCGACACACTGCTAGCTCCCGTCGTGAGATGCGATCGCAACGACCGCGGGTTTGGTCGCGCGGTTGCTCCACGCGTGGTTGGTCCCGCGCTGCACCACGAAATCGCCCGCCTTGAGCGCCACTTCCTGAGTATCCAGCACCAGCACGATTTCGCCTTCCTGCACGATGGCGAAATCGAGCGTGCGCGTTTTCTGCATGTAAGGATGCGGCGCCAGGGGCGAGTAAGTGGAAGCGCGCGGCGAGCCCATCGCGCGGAAGTATGACGCGACCTCGGACGCACCCACTTTCCCTTTCCACGCGGCATCCGGCGGGAAAGTGGCGATATTCAGGACGGACCCGCCCGCGGGCGGCTCAATTACGTGCGGCAGGTGCAGCGTCTCCAGAACGATCTTCGCCGGCGTGCCATCGGTGACCCACATGCGCTGCAGCGCAAAGCCGGGGCGCGCCGGGTCCGTGCGCACGTCCGGCGACGGGCCGTCGCTGACCAGGCATGATTTTCCCGCCTGTCGGTCCGTGACAACGATCCGCCGCGCCGGTCTTACGCCCTGCGGCAGCTTCCGGCCGGGTTCGGCGCGCAGCACCGCGTCGTTGCCCTGCGCCAGCCCCACCGGCCCGTCCACGAAGCGCGCGGCGATCATGTCGAACGCGACGCGGCCACCGCCTTCGTTGCGGCTTGACCACTGGTGCCATGCCCCCACGTCGATCACGACGTCGCCGGGTTTCCACTCGACCTCGCAGTCGTCGAGCACCAGCGTGCGCTCGCCGTCGAGGAGGATCGCGTAATCCACCGTCTCGGTCTTGTGCATCCCGCCGGAATAGGCGTTGGTGCCGCCACGGTCCCAGCGCCGGCCCAGGGGGTGCTCCTGCGGCTCGTGGCCCGGCACGATGAGCTTGTCGTTCGCGGGGTCGTAGTCGCGCCGGCGGCCGACGCCCTGGACCACCCGCCAGTGCCCGCCCTGCGGCGGGCCCGGGAAATCGTAGGACAGGTTGCCGTCATCGCTCGCGCCGGAGAGTGGGCCCGGGCTCTTGTTCCAGACCCAGAAATCGATGTGGCCGCGGCCGGCGCCCATTGAAGCCTCGTGCGTGCCGGGTGCGGGCCCATCCCAAACGACTTTCGACTTGCCGCGCTCGTCGTTGCCCGTCACCACGCGGCGTATCGGTTTCAGGCCACCTTGCGCCATAGCGTCATCCTCCGGCAAGCTCCCAACCACCTCGGCGTCGTCGTTAGCAAGTCGTTCCCTCGCCTCCGGCGCGCGCAGGATGGAGACGGCCTCCCGGTGCAGCATGCCGATGATCTCCCGCGGCGTCCCCGCGGACGCCAGCAGGCCGGACCATTGTTCACTGCGGCTTGTAGCCGATCTGCTTGACCAGCTTTGCGACTTGCATTGACTCTTCCTTGATCCGCGCGCTCATTTGCTCCGGCGTCGAGCCAACAGAAGTGAGCCCCTGCCCCTCGAAACGCTCTTTCACGTCCGGCAGGTGCACGATCTTGACCAGTTCGGCGTTCAGCCGCTTCACGATCGGCTTGGGCGTCCCGATGGGCACGACGATGCTGTGCCAGGTGATGTTTTCGAAGCCGGGCAGCCCGGATTCGGAGACGGTCGGCAGGTTGGGCAGGGCCGGGTTGCGCGTGAGGGAGGTCACGGCCAGCCCGCGCAGCTTGCCCGAATTGACGTGCGTTATGGCGACCAGCGGATTCATGAAAAACATTTGCACTTCCCCACCAACAAGGGCGACTACAGCCTGTCCGGTTCCCTTGTACGGGATGTTGACGATATCGACGCCGGCCATCAGCTTGAAATGCGCGATGCCGAGTACGTTGCCGGTGCCGGTCGTCGCGTGATTCAACTGTCCCGGCTTGGACTTGGCGAGGGCGATGAATTCTGTTACCGACCTGGCCGCGACCGATGGATGCACAACAAAGACGTTGCCACCGACGGTGAGCTGCGTAATGGGCTGATAGTCGCGCTGCGGGTCATACGGCAGCTTGAGGTACACGTGCGGGTTGATGGTGAGCGCGCTGTTGGGGCAGAGCACAATGGTGTAGCCGTCCGGCGCCGCTTTCGCGCCGAGTTCGAAGCCGACCACGCCGCCCACGCTGCCGCGATTGTCGATGACGACGGTCTGCCCCAAGCTTTCGCTCAGCTTCCCCCCCACCAGACGCGCCAGAATGTCGCTTGGCCCACCGGGCACGAACCCCACGATGAACCGCAATGGCCGGTCGGGATATTTCGCTTCTGCTGCCTCGGCGCCTGATGCCGTGCACGTCAGAAGCAAGCCTGCTAACACACCAGTTGCATGTTTCATCGCTTCCTCCTTTGGTTGGCTACCTCGGTTGGGTCGGGGAACCCCGCTTGCCGCGCGCGGTTCGGTTCCGCACGCAATGCGTCGATCCACGATTATTTGTTTTTCACCTCCTGGCTGCCCGGCCACGTTACCATAGCGAGCACAGGCGTGGCCGGGGTTTTTATGTCACCGCGGGCAGGGTTTCAGCGGTGAGGTTGGGGTATGCCTGGGGCCCGCTCACTCCCCGCTGACCGCTGGAGGCACCCAGCCGCGCTTCGCCCGGATCGCGGGGTCGCTCACCACCTCCACCACCGCCGGCCGCCCCGCGGCAAGCGCCTTGTCGAGCGCCGGCCGGATATCGGCCGGCCGCTCGACGCGGAAGCCGACGCAGCCCATCGAATCCGCGACCTTCGCGAAGTTCACCGACCGCTCGAAGCGCGCGTTCTCGATCACGCCGCCCGAGTAGTTGTTGTTCACCACCATCACGATGTTGAGGCGCAGGCGCGCCGCTGTCTCCAGCTCGGCCATGTGGTAGTAGAAGCCCGCGTCGCCGCAGAAACCGATCACCGGCTGGTCCGGCAGCGCCGCTTTCGCCCCCAGCGTGGCCGGGAACGCCCAGCCCAGCGAGCCGCCGCAGCGCAGGTAGCTCTGGCCCGGTTTCGTCAGGCGCGTCATCTGCGCGGTCCAGATCGCCGCGTGGAAGGTGTCGACGACCAGCGTCGAGTGCGCCGGCAGCCACTGCTCCAGCTCCCTGCAGATCCGCTCCGGCCGGATCGGTACCGCGTCCGAGTTGCGCAGAGGATCGGATTCGGCCCAGTAGGCGGCGACGTAACTCCGCACCTGCTCGAGCCATTCCGCCCGCCGCGGCGTCGGCTTGCCGGCTGCTTCGATCAGTTTCCCCAGCGTCACCTTGGCGTCGCCGTGCAGCGATACCGTGTTCGGGTAATTGCGCCCCAGTTCGCCCGGCTCGATGTCGAGCTGGATCACCGGCGTCCCGATTTTCGGAATCTGCCAGCCGTTCGTCACCTGGCCGCCGGTGTGGCTGCCGATGAAGAACACGAGGTCCGCCGCCGCCACCGCCTGGTTCGCGCACCAGCGCGAGTAGCTGCCGGGCACGCCGACCGCCAGCGGATGGTCGTCCGGAACGATGGCCTTCGCGTGCAGGCTGGTCGCAATCGGGATCGATAGCGTTTCGGCGAGCTTCAGTATCTCCGGTCCCGCGCCGGACGCCACGGCGCCGCCGCCGGCGACGATGATCGGCTTCGCGGCCTGCGCGAGCGCGGCGACCGCGGCCTTGATTGCAGACGGCTCGGCCTCTGGCCGGAATGCTGGATACTGCGTGAAGCGCTTCTCGAACACGAGATCGAACTCGCCCTCGCGCTCCAGCATCTGGCCGGCGCTACCGCGCAACTGCAGGTGCACCGGGCCAGGCGTGCCGCTGGTCGCCTCCCGGAAGGCCTGGCGCAGCAGGTCGGGAAAGCGCTCGACGGCATCGACCGAGTAGTTCGCCTTGGTGACGCCGTCCCACGCCGTGAAGTCCTCCGCGTTCTGGTAGGCGTGGCGGTAGCGCGGCTGGTCGTTCTGCCCGCCCGTGATCGCGATTACCGGCGAACTCGACATGTGCGCGTCCCGCATACCCGCCGCCAGGTTGGAGGTGCCGATGTCCTGGCACAGACAGATGCCCGGCCGGCGCGAGGCCCTGGCGTAACCGTCCGCCATGTACGCCGCCGCTTTCTCGCCGTGGGTGACCACCCGCGTAACGCCCACTGCGTCCATTTCCTTCATCGCCGCGTTGACGATGGAGTTCACATAGAACAGATGCGTCACACCGTAGCCGCGCATGGCTTCGGCGAAAAAGCGGCTTCCTGTCATTTTTGGCATTGCTTCCTCCGTGTCCTTACCTTGCCCGGTGCCCGCGTTGTCGCGCGCCAGGGGAATTATGCAGGAATTGGCCAGCTGCGAAGCTGCTATCGCACAGCAGCGAGTAAGGATCTGAAGGTGGGTCGCCGGGGACGAGCGATTGCCCGGCGACGTGGCCAGTCGCCCAGTTGGTCAAAATAATGGGAAGGAAATGGTGGCCGGGGACGGAGTTGAACCGCCGACACAAGGATTTTCAGTCCTCTGCTCTACCAACTGAGCTACCCGGCCACTTGCTGCAAATCTTGCGGAAGAGGCTCGATTATCCGGCAAGAACACGACACTGCCCAGCCGGAAAGCGCGGTATTAGAGCGTTAATCGCCGCGAGCGTCAAGATAAACAAATAGACAGGATCTACAAGATTTACAGGATTAGATCAACAACAAGATCAAAAGCAGGGGCCAGTTGTTTGCATCTTGTTTATCCCCTTCCCCCGCTTGTAGGGGAAGGTAGGATGGGGGCACCTCGTCAGAGCGTTATTCCTGTCGTGTTGCTTTTTTTGATCGGCGTTCATCGGCGTTTATCGGCGGCTCGACGGACGTTCAGCACTGCAGGCCCTGCTGCACGCACAGATAGCGTTTCCAGATTGCCAGCCCGTACCACAGGCACGCGAGGAAGAAGAACGCCACGAGGCCGACGTGCGCATCGTGGATGAAACGCGGCGCGATGAAGCGCGTCAGCTTGATGATGGGGCTGGTGCCCTTCTTGAAGAGGTCGTAGACGAAGTTGCCGTCGCGCGCCTTGGGCCCGAAGATCCACAGCACGCCCTGCCCCAGCAGAAACATCCCCGCCACTTCCACCAGCGCGCGGGCGATCGATATCAAAAGAATGTCGGTCGGCATCAAAAATGTGCGTGGCAATGTCGGCAACTATTGTATCCGACACCTCTCTGCGACATTCTTTATGAAGCCAACAGCCCCCTTTCGGAGGGCGAAAAAGAGAAGCCCCGCGCGAGCGGGGCTTCTTCTGCTTCTCGTATCGCGTATTGAGCGGCGGGCTTGCGCCTGTCCGCTCGAATGCGCGAGTTGGAACGGCCGGATGGTCCGTTTCGACCGTCGCTGAGCGGTGCGCTTGCGCGCATCCGCTCCAGCGACTACATATCCATGCCGCCCATTCCGCCCATGCCGCCCCCGCCGTGGCCGTGGCCCGCGGATTCTTCCTTCGGCGCTTCCGCCACCATCGCGTCGGTGGTGAGGATCAGGCCCGCCACCGAAGCGGCGTTCTGCAGCGCGTAGCGCGCGACTTTGGTCGGGTCGAGCACGCCCATTTCGATCATATCGCCGTACTGGCCGGTCTGCGCGTTGTAGCCGTAGTTGCCCTTGCCCTCGACCACCTTGTTGAGGACCACCGACGGCTCGTCGCCGGCGTTGGCGACGATCCAGCGCAGCGGCTCTTCCAGAGCGCGCATCACGATCTTGACGCCCGCTTCCTGGTCGTGATTGTCGGTCTTCGGCTTGGCGCTGACGCGGGCGCGGAGATACGCCACACCACCGCCGGCGACGACGCCCTCTTCCACCGCGGCGCGGGTCGCGTGCAATGCATCTTCCACGCGCGCCTTTTTCTCCTTCATCTCGATTTCGGTTGCGGCACCGACCTTGATCAGCGCCACGCCGCCGGCGAGCTTCGCCACCCGCTCCTGCAGCTTTTCCTTGTCGTAGTCGCTGGTCGCCTCCTCGATCTGGGTGCGGACGCTCTTGACGCGCCCCTGGATCGCCTTTTTGTCGCCGTTGCCGTCGATGATGGTGGTATTTTCCTTGCCGATCTCGATGCGCTTGGCCTGGCCGAGCTCCTTCAGCGTGATCTTCTCCAGTTGCATGCCGGTCTCTTCCGAGACCACCACGCCGCCGGTCAGGATCGCGATGTCTTCCAGCATCGCCTTTCTGCGGTCGCCGAATCCCGGCGCCTTCACCGCGCAAGTCTTGAGAATACCGCGGATGTTGTTCACCACCAGGGTGGCGAGCGCTTCGCCTTCCACTTCCTCGGCGATGATCAGCAGCGGCCTGCCCGCTTTCGCCACCAGCTCGAGCAGCGGCAGGAGTTCGCGGATGCCGGACACCTTCTTGTCGTAGAGCAGGATGTACGGATTATCGAGCATCGACATCTGCTTCTCGGCGGTATTGATGAAGTACGGCGAGAGATAACCACGGTCGAACTGCATGCCCTCGACGACTTCCAGCTCGTTCTGCAGGGTCTTGCCGTCCTCGACCGTGATCACGCCTTCCTTGCCGACCTTGTCCATCGCATCGGCAATGATCTTGCCGATGTTCTCGTCCGCGTTCGCGGAGATGGCGCCGACCTGCGCGATTTCCTTGCTGGTGGTGCACGGCTTGGAGATCTTCTTCAGTTGCTCGACGACCGCATCCACCGCCTTGTCGATGCCGCGCTTCAGGTCCATCGGGTTCATGCCGGCGGCCACGTACTTCATGCCTTCCTGCACGATCGCCTGCGCCAGCACCGTGGCGGTGGTGGTGCCGTCCCCCGCTACGTCGGAGGTCTTGGAGGCAACTTCCTTGATCAGCTGCGCTCCCATGTTTTCGAACCGGTCCTTGAGCTCGATCTCTTTCGCGACCGAGACCCCGTCCTTGGTGACGGTCTGTGCCCCGAACGAGCGCTCCAGCACCACGTTGCGGCCCTTCGGGCCCAGCGTGACCTTCACCGCGTCGGCCAGTATGTTGACGCCGGCCACGATCTTGCTGCGGGCGGAGTCCTTGAATTTGACGTCTTTTGCTGACATGTCTGATTGCTCCTGTTATTGCGGAATTCGCTGAATTATCTGCCTTCGACCACGCCCATGATGTCTTCTTCGCGCATCACGAGCAGCTCGTCGCCTTTAATCCTTACGGTCTGTCCGGAGTACTTCCCGAACAGGATCTTGTCTCCCACCTTGATATCGAGGGGACGCACCTTGCCATCCTCCAGGATCTTGCCTTTGCCCACCGCGATGACTTCGCCCTGGTCGGGCTTCTCGGCGGCGGTGTCGGGAATGACGATCCCGGAAGCGGTCTTGCGTTCTTCTTCCAATCGCTTGACCATCACGCGGTCGTGTAGCGGACGTATTTTCATAGTTGAGTCTCCTGTGGATTAACCTGAATGATGGAGAACCTGAATGATGGAGAACCTGAATGACCAAGACGGCCTGGCACTCGTCTCTATCGAGTGCTAACAATACGGGTAAGATCACGTAATGTCAATAGGTTAGCTGCAGGGGCCCACCGGCAGTGCACCCGAGTTAGCGCACACTAACCCGAAGGCGGCGAATCGAGAATTCGCCGGAAAGCACTTAGAACCAGGTACTTAATTCCGCTCTAGCGGGATGCTGGCGGGGATCCCAAAGCGGTAAACCGTCTTCCGGTTACCGTCGCAGCGGGGCGGGATCGGGCGATGCGGGCAGGGTGGGGGTCGCCGTCCCCTGGAGGTCAGCGTGGCGTCATCGGCAACGTCGGCCCAGATACCGCCACTCACCGGCCGGAACAGCCACATGAGGTAGCCGCGCCGGGCTGCCAGCTGCAGCAGTTCGTCAGTATCGGGTGCATCCGCCACCACCGCCTGGTTGCCGTTGATGCCGGACGGGAATGCGCCGAACGCTTGCAGGCATTCGAGCGATTCTCTGGACGACGCGCCCGGCCGCAAGCAGCCTTTGCGCTCGGCGCGTGCGACGTCCCATGCACCCAGTTCCCATGCCGCCTCCATCGCGGCACAGTCCACCGCAACCAGGTCGCGCCAGCGGTCGTTCAGTTGCAACGCGGAACTCGGCAACGGGGTGTAGGACACCACCCCGGCCTGCTCCACTTCGGCCAACCGCTCCTTGATGAAGCCGTGCCAGTGCAGCGTGAGAATCACCGGCGTGTCGGGGCAGGGCACCGCCGCGAGCGTAATGCCCACCAGCGGCAAGCCGGTGGCGGCGATCTGCTCTTCGATGCGTTCAAGTAAGTGCATGGGGCATAGTCTCCTTGCTAAACTTGATGCGCAGGCGGCTGCAGATGGCACGAGCAAGAATGATGCCATCCGTACTGCCTGTGACATATTACGGAAAACAATGCGGTGGACTTGAGGAATACGCACGGGTGCCAGCGCGGGCCGGCCACCCGTTGTATGCGACTGCAGCTGTGTGAAGACCGTATGAAGAAGGCTGGACTCCTGTCTACGATCCCGATTTTTTAAGGCCTGCGCCAACAAAATGCAAACTAGCACTCGCGGTGGACTGCTGCTAAAGCGCAGTCTTGCCGCCGTCTGGCATCCCTGCACCCAGATGAAACAGCACGAAACCCTGCCGCTGGTGCCGGTTGCCCGCGCGGCGGGCTGCTGGCTCTACGATTTCGACGGCCGGCGCTACCTCGACGCGATCAGTTCATGGTGGGTAAATCTGTTCGGCCACTGCAATCCGCGCATCAACGCCGCGCTCGCCGACCAGCTCGGCAAGCTCGAGCACGTGCTGCTCGCCGGCTTCAGCCACGAGCCGGTGGTGAAACTCTCGGAGCGCCTGGCGCAGGCGACCGGCGGCGCGCTCGGCCACTGCTTCTACGCGAGCGACGGCGCCGCCGCCGTCGAGATCGCGCTGAAAATGAGCTTCCACTACTGGCGCAACCGCGGCCGCACTGGCAAGGCCCGCTTCGTCAGCCTGGCCGGCAGCTACCACGGCGAGACGCTGGGCGCGCTGGCGGTAACCGATCTGCGCCTGTTCAAGGACACCTATGCCCCGCTGATCATGACGAGCAGCCAGGTCGCGAGCCCCGACTGGCGCCTCGCGGAGCAGGGGGAATCAGCGCGCGATTACGCCGTGCGCTGCGCCGCCGGGCTGGAACGCCACCTCGAGCGCCACGGCGGGGAAACCGCCGCGTTGATCGTCGAACCGCTGGTGCAGGGCGCGACCGGCATGGCGATGCACGACGCGGAGTACCTGCGCCGGGCGCGCGAGATCTGCGACCGCCACGACGTGCATCTCATCGCCGACGAAATCATGACCGGCTGTGGCCGCACCGGCACTTTCTTCGCGCACCAGCAGGCGGGCATCACGCCGGACTTCCTGTGCCTGTCGAAAGGCCTCACCGGCGGCTACCTGCCGCTGTCGGTGGTAATGACGCGCGAGGCGGTCTACCAGGCGTTCTACGACGACGACGTGGCGCGGGGCTTCCTCCATTCGCATTCCTACACCGGCAACGCGCTCGCCTGCCGCGCCGCGCTGGCGACGCTCGACATCTTCGACGAGGACCGCGTCATCGAGGCCAACCGCGCGCGGAGCGACCGCATCGGCGCCGCGTCGCGGCGCATCGCGCAGCATCCCCGCGTGAGGAACTTCCGCAACACCGGCATGATCTGGGCCTTCGAGGTCGAGACCGCCGACCCGTCTTTCGCGCGCCGCTTCTTCGTGCAAGCGCTCGAGCGGGAACTCCTGCTGCGCCCGCTCGGAAATACGGTCTATTTCATGCCGCCCTACGTCATTGCGGACGACGAGATCGAGTTGCTCACCGCGCGCACCGCGGCCATCCTCGATGCGCTGCCTGCGGCATAATCCGGCATCGGCCATGACGAATTCGAAGCCCAGGTATCGTAACGGCAAGGAGGAGCGCATGAGGCGGTGGCTGCTCGCCGCGCTCGTTGCCCTCGCCGTATGGCTGCCACCGGACGCGTCAGCGCGGCTGCCGGCGCCGATCGCGAAGGCGCTGGCCCAGGCCGGCATCCCGGAAAGCGCGGCGGCGTTCTACGTGCATGAAGTCGGGGCTGCGCGCCCGCTGCTGGCCGCGGGCGCCGAGCGCGCGGTGAACCCCGCTTCCACCATCAAGCTGCTCACCACTTACGCCGCGCTCGAGCTGCTCGGTCCGGCCTATACGTGGCCGACCGAGGCCTATACCACCGGCTCGCTGAAGGACGGCATCCTCGCGGGCGACCTCGTGTTGAAGGGGCAGGGCGATCCGAGCCTCACGCTGGAGAATTTCTGGCTGCTGCTGCGCGATTTGCGCGGCCGCGGGCTGCGCGACATACGCGGCGACCTCGTGCTCGACCGCGGCTACTTCGCCGCTGACGGCCACGACGCGTCGCGCTTCGACGACCAGCCGACGCGCCCCTACAACACCGGGCCCGACGCGCTGCTGGTCAATTTCAAGGCGGTGCGGCTGCAATTCATTCCCGAGACGGAGACGCGCTCGGTGCGCATCGTGGCGCAGCCGGCGCTGCCGCAGGTGCAGATCGTCAATAACCTCGTGCTCGACAATGCCCCGTGCAACGACTGGGTCGCCCGGTTGAAGCACGAAGCGCAGGGTGATGCGGCGTCGGCACGGCTCGCGTTCAACGGCCGCTACTCGGCGAGTTGCGGCGAGAAAGAGCGCAATTTCAGCGTGCTCGGCCACAGCCAGTATCTGGCGGCGCTGTTCCGCGAGTTGTGGCGCGAGCTGGGCGGCGCCTTCGCCGGCAGCGTGCGCGATGGCGCGGCGGCGGCGGATGCGCGGCTCGTGACGACCGTGCAGTCGCCGGCACTGGCCGAAGTCGTGCGCGACATCAACAAGTACTCGAACAACGTGATGGCGCGGCAGCTGTTCCTCACGCTGGGCGCGGCGCGGACGGAAGCGCCGGCCACGCAGGAGAAGTCGGCGCGGGTGATCCGCCAGTGGCTCGACGCCAAAGGGCTGGCCTTCCCGGAACTGGTGCTGGAGAACGGCGCTGGACTGTCGCGCATCGAGCGCATCAGCGCGGGCAATCTCGGCCGGCTGCTGCTCGCCGCGTTCAAGAGCCCGGTGATGCCCGAGCTGATGGCGTCACTGCCGCTCGCCGCGGTGGACGGCACCATGAAGAAGCGCACCAACGCCGTGGAGGTCACCGGCCAGGCGCATATCAAGACCGGCCTCTTGACCGGTGTCAACGCCATCGCGGGCTACCTGCTCGATGCGCGGGGCCGGCGCCTGGTGGTGGTGTTGATCGTCAACCACGCCAACGCCGGCAACGCGCAGGCGGCGCAGGATGCGCTGCTGACGTGGGTCTACAACCGCGGTGCCGAAGGCGGATGAGTGACGTCGATGTATTGAGTATTGGTCTGGCCATCAGGTTCTGACATAGTCAACTCGTAGAACAAAGCCGGGCGTTGCCCGGCTTTTTCCGTGCCATCGTTCCTCTCTTCATTTTTCCGTGCCATTGTTCCTCCCTTCATTCCCCCCGTGCCATCGTTCCTCCCTTCATTCAAAACTTTGTCACAACTTCGTCGTCCAGCAGTGCAGTAGTTAATTGAATGGCGTAATGGCCCGCGTAGAATCAATTGCGTTCGGGAGAAGCCCATGTTGCTTCAGCGCGCGATGATCGTGTGGGTGATGGCGGCGACTGCGCTGCCGGTCGTCGCGACGTACGCTGACGAGGAACTTCCCGCTGCGCCTTCCCCCGCAATCGAGAGCTCAGCTCCGGAGCCGGCGCCCTCTGTGCTGATAGAGGACCTGCAGTTCGATGCCAAGCCGACGGGCTTGACCTACAAGGTGGAGGTGCCGGCTGCCGCGCCGCAGCCCGATGATTTCCGCTTCAACTTAGCGCAGCGCCCGGCCCCGGAAGCGGCCCTCTGGTTCTCGCCGGTTGCCGGCGCGTCCCGGACCGGGTGGGCTGCTTCGGGGCGGGTGGGCCCCGTGCGCTGGCTGAGCCCGTTCGACGGTGAAGGGGAGACCAAAATGCGCCTCTGGGGAAGGGTTCCGGGACAGCCGCGCACGCCGGGGATGGGCCACTACAATATCATCATCCAATACACTTTCGAGTGACGCGCCGCGCGGCGCGGGCGCCCGTTGCGTTTCCAGCCTACAGCCCCAGCTCGTGCCACAGAGCATCCACGCGCCGCTTCACTTCCTCGCTCATTGCAATCGTCTCGCCCCAGCGGCGGTCGGTTTCTCCCGGCCACTTGTTGGTGGCGTCGATCCCCATCTTGGAGCCGAGGCCGGGTACCGGGCTCGCGAAGTCGAGAGTGTCGATCGGCGTGTGCTCCGTGATCAGGGTATCGCGCCGCGGATCCACGCGCGTCGCCAGCGCCCAGACTACTTCTTTCCAGTCGCGGACGTTGACGTCGGCGTCGGTGACGATGATGAACTTGGTGTACATGAACTGGCGCAGGAAACTCCAGATGCCGAACATCACGCGCTTCGCGTGCCCCGGGTACTGCTTCTTCATGCTGACGCAGGCGATGCGGTAGGAGCAGCCCTCCGGCGGCAGGTAGAAATCCACGATCTCCGGGAACTGGCGCGCGAGCAGCGGCACGAACACTTCATTCAGCGCCATCCCCAGCACCGCCGGCTCGTCGGGCGGCTTGCCGGTATAGGTCGAGTGATAAATCGGATTGCGCCGTGACGTAATCCGATCAATGGTAAATACCGGAAAGCGTTCCTGTTCGTTGTAATAGCCGGTGTGGTCGCCGTACGGGCCCTCGAGCGCTGAGTCGCCGGGATGGATCCAGCCCTCGAGCACGATCTCCGCTCGGGCCGGCACCTGCAGGTCGTGGCCGAGACACTTGACCACTTCCGTCTTCGACCCCCGCAGCAGTCCCGCAAACTGGTATTCGGAGAGCGCGTCGGGCACCGGCGTCACCGCGCCCAGCATGGTGGCGGGGTCCGCCCCCAGCGCGACCGCGACCGGAAACGGCTCGCGCGGGCGCGCCAGGCAGTGATCGCGGTAGTCGAGCGCACCGCCGCGCTGCGCGAGCCAGCGCATGATGACCTGGTTGCGGCCGAGCACCTGCTGGCGATAGATGCCGAGATTCTGCCGGCGCTGGTTGGGCCCACGCGTCACCGTCAGCCCCCAGGTGATGAGCGGCGCGGCGTCTCCGGGCCAGCAGGTCTGGATCGGCAGCCGCGCGAGGTCCACGTCCGGCCCTTCCTGCACGGTTTCCTGGCACGGCGCGCTTGCCACCACCCGCGGCGCCATCGCCAGCACCTGTTTCAGCAGCGGCAGCTTCTCCCAGGCATCCTTCCAGCCGGTGGGCGGCTCGGGTTCCTTGAGGGTCGCCAGCAGGCGGCCCAGATCGCGCAGCGCGGTGGTCGGGTCGGCGGCATCCACGCCCATGCCGAGCGCGACGCGCTGCACGGTGCCGAACAGGTTGCCGAGCACGGGCACTGCGTGCCCCCTGGGTTGCTCGAACAGCAACGCGGGCCCACCCGCCTTCAGCACGCGGTCGCAAATCTCGGTCATCTCGAGGCGCGGATCGACCGTCGCGGCGATGCGCTTCAGTTCGCCGCGCGCCTCCAGCCCGGCCAGGAAATCGCGCAAGTCACGATACTTCATTCGTGCAGTCGGTCTTGCATCAGGAGACTGTCGGATATTGGGCCGACAAAATCCTAGCGGAAGACTCCACTCAGGAAAAACAGGTCGAGCGCAAGCCCGGCGAAGATCGCGAGCCCCACCCAGTTGTTGTTGTGGAACGCATGTAAGCAGCCGTCACGGTTGCGGCCGCGGATCAGGAAGTACTGCCGGACGATGAAGCCGGCGGCGACCGCGAGGCCCGCGTAGTAGATGACGTCGAGCCGCTGCCACCAGCCGATGAAGACCATGGTGGCGAGAAACAGGGCATGGGCAACCATCACCCCGGCAACGTCGCGGCGCCCGAGCAGGATCGCCGAGGACTTGAGGCCGAGCCTGGCGTCGTCGTCGCGGTCCACCATCGCGTACTCGGTGTCGTAGGCGATGGCCCAGAACACGTTGGCGGCAAGCAGCACCCATGCCGATTGGTGGACGTAGCCCAACTGCGCCGCGTACGCCATCGGGATCGAGAAGCCGAAGGCGACGCCGAGCCAGGCCTGCGGGAAGGAGAAGAAGCGCTTGAGAAACGGGTAGATCACCGTGAGCCCGAGCGCGATGAAGGACAGCGACACGGCGAGCCAGTTCAGTTGCAGCACCAGGAAGAAAGCGGCGAGCAGCAGCACCCCTGCCAGCGCCAGCGCCTCGGCCGGGCGCACCGCGCCGCTGGCGAGCGGCCGGTTCCGCGTGCGCTCGACGTGCGGGTCGAAGTTGCGATCGGCGTAATCGTTGATCACGCAGCCGGCCGAGCGCATTACCACCACACCGAGCAGGAAAATGGCGAGGATGTCGAACTCGGGAACACTGCGCCGGGACAGCCACAGGCCCCACAGCGCCGGCCACAGCAGCAGAGCCGCGCCGATCGGCTGGTTGAGCCGCATCAGCCGCTCGTAGGCGTCGAGCCTTTGCTTGAGCGTCATGGCGCGAGCTTCAGGATGCCGGGCAGGAAGACCTCGGTCACCAGTATATGCGAATTATGCAGCGTGAATAACGAGCGCCGTGCCCACAGCGCCCGCGGACGGGCGCGCAGTGCCGCGCACGCCCGCGCATGGAGTTCGTCGTTCAAGTTGAGTCTCCGGTATCGCAGCAGCCGGCGCTTGACCCGCGGATCGGCAAAGAGCGCCGCCCCCAGCGGCTGCGCGCCGAGACGCGCGATCGCCCGCCACGGCCCGCGCAGGTCGCGCAGCCTTGCTACGCTGTGCGCGAACACCACCGGCTCGCCTCCCCGATTGAGGCATACTTCACGCACCAGCACGAGCGACCTGCGCGCGCCGAAGAGCGACTGTTCGTCGCGTGTCGGACGCCGCGGCCCCTGGAACAGCAGCCGGACGCTGAAATCTGCGCAGCGCGTCCGGATGCGATCCGTGAGCGAGCCGCGATGGGTCAACCATGGGAGATGGCCTCCCGCGCTGGCGGCGGGACGGCGGCGCCAGTAGCGGTCGCGCGGAAAGTCGGGCACGCTCGTTCCGGGCGCCAGTGCGCTAGACCTTCAGGTATTCATGCCGCGCGCCGAGCCAGCGCGCGAGGTGGCGCTGCGCGACGTCCGGCCGCTCGCGCAGCAGCGTGTCCGCCGCGGCGCGCGCGCGATCGAGCAGATCGAGGTCGGTATCGAGGTCGGCGAAGCGCAGCAGCGGCG
>CAZCGD010000241.1:0-4387 GCA_964498105.1 uncultured Streptomycetaceae bacterium | reverse complement strand
AAGGGCGTGACGCTCCACAGCCTCGCGTCCGTGCTCCTCGGCTCGAAGTCGGCGGCGGGCAAGCAGGCCGTGCAGCTCATCACCGACGAGGAAGCGGGCGTGCGCAAGGGCGCCACCATCATGGTGGACGGCACCCGCGTGACGAAGGGCGGCGCCGCCTATGCCAACTCGGAGATGGCGATGGCGGGCGGGAAACTCGACTCGTTCCGCATGCTCACCCATCCCGGCACCAGCATCGTACCGGGCGCCTTCGTCGCGGCTGAAGTGGCGGGCGCGGCCGGCAAGGACTTTCTCACCGGGCTTGCGGCCGGCTACGAAGTCATGGAGCGGATGGCGGCCGACTTCATTCCGACGGTGATGTCGCGCGGCTTCCACGCCGGCCCGGTGTTCGGCATTTTCGGTCCCGCCGTCGCCGCCGCGAAAATCCTGCGCCTGACGGAAGACCAGGTGAACAGCACGATCGCGCTGTGCGCGAGCCTCGCGGCCGGCAACCTCGAAGGTCCGCGCGGCGGCGGCAAGGCGCTGCGCGAAGGCGGCGCGGTGCGTAACGCGATGCTCGCGGTGGCGCTCGCGCAGCAGGGGCACGTGGCCGGTGAAACGGTGCTCGAAGGCGACGCCGGCTTCTATCACGCCTACGCCGGCAACAACCAGGGCCGGCTCGCCTACAGCTTCACCGGCGACACGCGGGCGAGCCTGGATAGAATCGCCGCCAATCTCGGCAAGGACTGGATGTTCCTCGAAACGCTCTACCGCATCTACTCGACCGCCGGCTACAACATCGCGCACGTCGACGTGACCGCGAAACTTTGCGAAGAGCACGACATTCGCTACGAAAACGTCGATCGCGTCGAAGCGGTGGTGAACTGGCTCGAGACGCAGTATCCCAGCCCTGCGTTTCCCAGCCGCAGGGAAGACCTCAATACGAAGCCGGGCAGCACGGCGTACTTCACGGCGTGGGGCGTCGCCAAGCGCGGCTTCCCCGTATTGCGGGGGCAGGGGAGCGACGGCGGGGTCGGCAAGGACGATCCGCCCGAGGTGCTGGATCTCATGAAGCGGGTGACGATCATCCCGTCGCACCGGATGACGCTCTTCGGCCCGCGCTTCACGATTTATACCAAGGACGGCAAGAGCTACACCAGGCAGTCCACCGGGCGCGAGTTCATGTGGGACTTCAACGAGGAGGCGCGCCGCATCCGCGACGTGATTCCCGGCCTGCCGATTCCGGCGGCGCAGTTCGAATCCATCATCGCCACCTGCCGCGATCTCGACCGGCACGAGCGCGCCGACGCGCTGATCAAGCTCACGCTGAAGCAGGCAAGCGAGTAAGAGCGCCCGACAAAATGACGGTCGAGCACCACCCCCACCCTGGCCCTCCCCGTGTGAAGTAAATGGAGGAAATAGATGGAGTCAGTGCAGGATTTCCTGTCAGGCGGAGAGTTCGCGCCGGGAAACCGCTACACTGACCCCATTTCTCTATAAGAATGTGGAAGAAACCAATGCATACACTTGCAGAAAGAGGTGCCAGGGCGTTGTTAGTTCTGTCGATGAGCGCCGGGGCTGCAGGCGCGGCGCACGCGCAGGCTCCCGCGTATCTCACCAAGACCATACGCATGGTCATCGCGCTCGCTCCGGGCGGGGGCGTGGATACGACGGGCCGCTTCATCGGCAACAAGTTGAGCCAGATGTGGGGACAGCCGGTGGTGGCCGACAACCGTCCGGGAGCGGGAGGATCGATTGCATCCGAAATCGTTGCGAAATCCCCGCCCGACGGCTACACGCTTCTCGTGAATTCGTCGGGCGTCACTATCACGCCGAGCCTCATGAAGTTGTCCTACGACCCTCTCAAGGAACTGCTGCCCGTGACGATGGCATTCATTTCACCTGGCGTCATGGTGGTGCATCCGTCGATACCGGTAAAGAACGTGAAGGAACTGATCGCGTTCGCCAAGGCGAGGCCGAACGAGCTGTTCTACTCGTCGTCGGGCCAGGGCTCGGCGCAGCATCTGAGCATGGCGCTTTTTTGCCAGATGACGGGGCTCAATATGACGCACGTGCCCTACAAGGGCACCGCGCCCAGCATCACCGACCTCGTGGGCGGCCGCATCGCGGTCACCGTGGCGAGCGTGATCTCGACCCGGCCGTTTTTTACCACCGGCAAGCTTCGCGCATTGGCGACCGTGGGCAACAAGCGCACCCCGGCATTGCCGGAATACCCGACCGTGGCCGAGTCCGGCGTGCCGGGCTTCGGCGTCGATCAGTGGTACGCGCTGTTCCTGCCGGGCGGCACGAGCAAGGATATCGCCAGCAAGATCCAGGAAGCCGTCGCGCGTATCGTGCTCGAGCCGGAGACCCGCAAGCTGTTGCTCGGCCAGGGGCTGGACGCGGTCGGCAGCACGCCGGAAGAGTTCGGCGCGATATATGCCGGCGAGATCGCCAGGTGGGCAAAGGTCGTGAAATTGCTCGAGCTGCAGGCGAACTAGGCAACCGCATTCAAGCCACTTCCTCCTTTCGACTTTCGACTTTCGACTTTCGCCTTCCGCCTTGAAACGAGCGCATGAGTGAAACGAAAAGCGAATTTCGTGTGATGACCTCCGGCGCCTTCACTGCAGCGCATCTGGCGCTGATGCCGCAACTGGAGCGTCTGACAAAGAAAAAGATCGTTACCGCCTCGACCTCCATCGGCACGGGCGAGAACTCCATTCCGAACCGGTTGCAGCGCGGCGAGGTCGTGGACATCGTCATCGTTGCGGAATCCGTACTCCGACAATTCATCGGGGAAGGCCTGGTGCTGGCGGAGGGTCACGCGATTCTTGCCCGATCGGGCATCGGCATGGCGGTACGTGCGGGCGCTCCCAAGCCGGACATCCGTTCGGTGGATGCATTGAGAAGGACGCTGCTGCAAGCAAAATCCATCGGGTATTCCGCGAGCGTGAGCGGTGACTACCTCACCACCGAGCTGGTCCAGCGCCTCGGGATCGCCGATCAGGTGCTCGGCAAATGCCGCCTCGTCGGCGGCGGCGAGCGGGTAGGCGCCGTGGTTGCGCGTGGCGAACTGGATATCGGCTTTCAGCAATTAAGCGAGTTACTGCCCGTGCCGGGGATCGCGCACATCACGCCCCTGCCGCCGGAAGTGCAGAAAGTCTCGTCGTTTGCCGCCGGCGTTGCCGCGAGTTCCCCGGATAAGGCGCTCGCTCGCTCGGCTATCGCATTTCTGGCCTCCCCGGAAGCAGCCAAAGCTATTTCTAACAGCGGCCTGGAACCCATTAGATAGGGGATACCGTGGCAGGGCACCTGGTTCAGCCCGTCACCCTTTATCGTCACCAGGTTTAAGTCAAAGTGCTGCAACGCAAACTATCCGGGGCGTCCCTGGTCGCGGTCGTGTGCGCGGCACAGGTACTGGCGCAAGTCGGCGCCTACTTCTGGCCGGCGCTGCTGCCGGGCATGATCCCGCTGTGGGGCCTCACCAACAGCGAGGCGGGCTGGATCACGGCGATCTTCTACGGCGCCTACGTGGCCGCGGTGCCCATCCTCGTCACGCTGACGGACCGGGTCGATCCCAGGCGCGTGTACCTGTTCGGCGTCGCCTGCACCGTGGCGGGCCACCTGCTGTTCGGCCTGCTCGCGGAAGGCTTCTGGTCCGCGCTGGGATTGCGCGCCCTGGCTGGCGTCGGCTGGGCCGGTACCTATATGACGGGCCTGAAGCTGCTCGCCGACCGGGTGGACGCGAAGCTGATGTCGCGCGCCGTGACCGGGCACGCCGCAAGTATTGGCGTCTCCGGCGCGTTGTCCTTCTCGGTCGCCGGCCTGCTGGCGGAGTTCTTTGACTGGCGCGCCGCCTTCGTCGTGGCGGGGGCGAGCGCAGCTGCGGCGTGGCTGCTGGTGGCGCTGTCGGTGCCGCGCGGTTCGCCGCCCGCGTCCGCCGCGGACGAATTCAAGCTGTTCGATTTCCGCCCTGTCTTCCGCAACCGCTCGGCCATGGCGTACGCGATCGGCTACTGCATCCACACGCTGGAAATGAACGCGCTGCGCGGCTGGGGCGTGGCATTCCTCGGCTACGTCGCGATCGTCACCGGCGCGACCGGGTCGCTGCTGGCGCCGACCCTCGTGCTGACCGCGCTCGCGTTGATCGGCACGGCGGCGAGCGTGCTCGGCAACGAGGCGGCGATCCGCTTCGGGCGGCGCCGGCTGATCGCCTTTGCGATGCTAGGTTCGGTGGGGCTCGGCGGCTGTATCGGCTTCGCCGGCCCGCTGTCGTACCCGCTCGCCGTCGGCCTTCTGCTCGCCTACGGGTTCATCGTGTGGCTCGACTCCTCGTCGCTGACGGCGGGCTCCGCCGGCACCGCCGATCCCGCGCGCCGCGGCGCGACGCTGGCGGTGCACTCGACGT
>CAZCGD010000240.1:0-8129 GCA_964498105.1 uncultured Streptomycetaceae bacterium | reverse complement strand
CGGCGCCGGCAGTGTCGGCGGCATCCTCATCCACAAGGACGACGCGACGAAGCCGGAAGCGCTCCGCCGCGCGATCGCCGGCGGGATCAACTGGATCGATACCGCCGCGCAATATGGCAACGGCAAGTCGGAACAGGCGCTCGGCTGGCTGCTGCCCCCCGAAAGCAACATGCGCGGGGCAACGCCCGGGTCTAATCCCGCATCTAATCCTTACGTCTCGACCAAGTTTCAGCTCGATGTCGAGAATCTGAAAGACGTCCCGGCGCAGATCGAGGAGCGCCTGGTGGCAAGCCTCGCCCGCCTCAAGCGTTCATCGGTCGACCTGCTGCAGCTTCACAATCGGATCGGATCGAAGCCGGGTGGCCGGGTGATGACGGTCGAGCAGATCCTCGGCAAGAACGGCGTGGCCGACGGGCTCGACCGGCTGCGCGAGAAGGGGCTGATCCGCCATAGGGGCATCACCGCCCTCGGCGAGGCCGCATCCGTGTGTGAGGTGATCCGGAGCCGGCGGTTCGATTCCGCGCAGGTCTACTACAATCTGCTCAATCCCAGCGCGGGCCGGAGCATGCCCAAGAGGTGGACCGGGCAGAACCTGGGCGGCATTATCGAGGCCTGTCGCGCCAACCAGGTTGCGGTGATGGCGATTCGTATTTTCGCTGCCGGAGTGATTGCCACGGACGAGCGGACGGGGCGCGAGAGCGTTCTCACCACGGATACGAGCCTCGCCGAAGACGAACGGAAAGCAAGGGCCGTGTTCGACGCGATCGGTACCGACCAGGGAACGCGCGCGCAGATCGCGCTGCGCTTCGTGCTGGCGAATCCGGATGTTTCCTGTGCCGTGATCGGCAGCGCGGAACTGCAACATATCGACGAGGCGCTGCAGGCGGCCGCGATGGGGCCGCTCCCGCCGCACGTGCTCGCCCGTCTCGATGCGCTGTATGAAAGTGATTTCGGCCACGACTGACTGGGGAGCGCATGCTGACGGGCACGGTGCAATGGACGGCGCAGGAACGCGTAATACACGGCAAGCCGGCGGCCGAAGCCGTTCCCGTGGAGATCGAACGCATCGGCGCAAAGCGCGTGTTGCTGCTCACCACGCAGTCGCTCACGGGGAGCCGGCTGGTCCGGGACGTGACCTCGGCTCTGGGCGATCGCTGCGTCGGCCGCTTCGCCGCGATCCGCGCCCACTCGCCGCGTGAAGCCGTAATCGCCGGCGCCGCGCTCGCGCGCGAGGTCGAAGCGGACCATCTGCTCGCCGTCGGCGGGGGCTCGGTGGTCGATGCGACCAAGACCATGCTGCTCGCATTGTGGCGCGGCGTGCGCGACGTCAACGCGTTGTCGGCGCTGGCGCCGAGGCGCGGCGCGGGCCCCCTGGCGCTGCTCGACTCCGACCGCATGCGCATGACCGCGGTGCCGACGACATTGTCCGCCGCCGAATTCACCAGCAGCGCGGGGATCACCGACGTCCAGCGCAGGGTCAAGCTGTCGTTCAGCCATCCCCGGCTGGCGCCCATCGCCGTGATACTCGATCCGGCGGCGACGCTCGAGACGCCAATGGAACTGATGCTGTCGACCGGCATGCGCGCGATGGATCACGCGGTCGAGCGCTGGTGCTCGATCCGGCCGCATCCGCTGGGCGACGGCCTCGCGCTCCAGGCCATGGGCATGCTCGCGGAGAACCTGCCGGCGATCAAGGCACGCCCGGATGACCTGGAGCCGCGGCT
This sequence comes from uncultured Streptomycetaceae bacterium, assembly GCA_964498105.1. GTDB lineage: Bacteria > Pseudomonadota > Gammaproteobacteria > Burkholderiales > SG8-41 > SG8-41. Next base: position 6,405 of record CAZCGD010000240.1, on the reverse strand, counting down.
GAACTGCCAGCTTGCGGCGTGGCTGACGCAGCTATCCGCCGCGCCCGGCGTGCCGAACGGCGCGAGCCACGGCATCGGCTACATACTCGGAGCCTACGCCGGCATCCCGCATGGAATTACGTCCTGCATCTCTCTTGCCGCCACGCTCGAATGGAACGAGCCGGTCAATGGCGAGCGGCAGCGGGCGGTGGCCGGGAAGCTCGGCCGCCCCGGTGCGCGGGCGTGCGAGGTGATGCGGGATTTCGTGAAGTCGCTGGGGCTGCCCACCCGGTTCGGCGATGTCGGCATAGCTCAAGACCGGATCCCGGAACTCGCGCGGCAGTACGACGGCACCGGTCCGATCGCGACCAATCCGCGGCCGGTGCGGGGGGCGGACGATCTCGCGGAGATACTCAAGCTTGCGCTGTGAGGCCGGCGAATGCCATGCTGTTGGTGGGCTGTCCGAGCCAAACAAGGCACGCGCGTTTCATCATGTTAGGCGCTCTAAGAGGAGGAATGGCATGAGCACGATTCGATTGTTGGGAGCACTCGTGGGTCTCATCGCGTTCGCGTGCGGCACGGCGTGGTCGCAGCCCACTTCGACGGGCTCAGGACAGGCGTACCCGTCAAGGCCGGTGCGGGTCGTCGTCGTGTTTCCTCCCGGCGGCGCGACCGATGTCGTGGCGCGGTTCGTGTTTCAGAAAATGGGCGAGCAGTTGAACCAGCAGTTCCTGGTCGACAACCGGGCCGGCGCGGCAGGAATGATCGGCGCAGCGATCGTGGCGAAGAGCCCGCCCGACGGCTATACGCTCATGGTGTACTCGCAGACGCTCCTCGCCAATGCGCACCTCTACCAGAAGATGCCATATGACGCACTGAAGGACTTCATCGGCATAACGCCGGTCGCGCGCCTGGTCGGCATGCTCGGCGTGCACCCCTCGATGCCGGTGCGCACGACGAAAGACTTCATTGCCCTGGCAAAAGCGCGGCCCGGTCAGATCCTGTACGGCTCGGCCGGCATCGGCGCCTACCAGCATCTTTCCATGAGCTCTCTCGCAAACGTGACCGGTATGAAGATGGATCATGTTCCCTTCAAGGGCGGCGCTCCGGCAGTCGTGGCGCTGATCAGCGGCGAGATTCATGCAATACTCACGCCGGTAGCAGAAGTCTATCCCCACCTCAAGTCGGGTCGCGTGCGGCCCATCGCAGTGTCATCGGATACGAGAACCACCCAGTTTCCGGAGGTCCCCGCCATCTCGGAAACCGTGAAGGGCTTCGAATTCGTCTCGTGGTTTGGTACTTTTGTGCCGGCCGGCACACCCAGGCCGATCGTCGACAGGCTCAATGCCGAGCTCAAGAAAGCGGTGGCAGATCCCGATGTCGCCTCGAAGCTTTCGGCCCAGACGCTCGATCCAATGTATATGACGCCCGAGGACTTCGCCAAACACCTGAAGTCCGATTACGACCGGCTCAGACAAGTCGTGAAGGATTCCGGCGCTCGCATCGAATAGACACAACGGAGGAGTTGAATCATGACCGATACCGCTACACAGGCAGGCCGGGTGGCCATGGGTTCCGCCGTCGCGACGCGGCAGGGCGCCACGACGCCGCGCCGCCTCAGGGAAATACTGTGCCTGGAGGATTTCGAAGAGCCCGCGCGCCGCTTCCTGCCGCGCCCCATCTTCGGCTACATCTCGGGCGGCGTGGAGTCGAACGCATCGCTCACCGCCAACCGCGCTGCCTTCGGCGAGTTCGAGTTCCTGCCGCGCGTGCTCGTCGCCACCCGGGCGCGCCATCAGAAGACGACGCTCTTCGGGCGCACCTACGATCTGCCATTCGGTTTTCCGCCGATGGGCGGCACTTCGCTCGCCGCCTATCAGGGCGACTCCGTCCTCGCCAGGGTCGCGGCGGAGTTGAACACGGTCATGATCCAGAGCGGCGCGTCGCTGACGCGGATGGAGCGCGTGAGGGAAATCGGACCCACCGCATGGTTCCAGGCGTATCTGCCCGGGGAGCCCGGGATCATCACGCCGCTCGTGGAGCGGGCGCAGCGGGCGGGTTTCGAAGTGCTCGTGCTCACGGTGGACGTGCAGGTGTCCGCGAACCGCGAGAACAACGTGCGCAGCGGCTACAGCTCGCCGCTGAAGCCGACGCCGCGGCTGGCATGGGACTGCATGCTGCGGCCGCGGTGGCTTCTCGGCACGTTTGGCCGCGCGGTTCTCAGCGAGGGGATGCCGCACCTGGAAAACATGGGGTTCCCCCGCATACCGATCCTCGGATACACCGAGCGTCCGCGCATGGCGCGCGATGGGCTGTGCTGGGAGCACGTGGAGCTCATGCGAAGAATCTGGAAGGGAAAGCTGGTGTTGAAGGGCGTGCTCTCCAGGGAGGACGTCCGCATCGCGCGCGAGAGCGGCGTCGACGGCATCATGGTGTCGAACCACGGCGGCCGCCAGCTCGATGGCACCGTCGCGCCGCTGCGAATGCTTCCAGCCGCGGTCGCCGAAGCGGGTGGCCTGACCATCATGATGGACAGCGGGATCCGCCGCGGGACCGACGTGCTCAAGGCCCTCGCCCTGGGGGCGCAATTCGTCTTCATCGGCAGGCCGTTCCTCTATGCAGCCTCGATCGCGGGCGAAGCCGGCGTGCACCATGGCGCGAGCCTCCTGCGGGAGGAAATCAGCCGCAACATGGCAATGCTCGGCATATCGTCCGTTGCCGAGATGAAGCGCAATCTCCTGGTTCCAAGCCGGGGGCCGATTTAGACCGCTCTTGAGCGACGAGTGATGGGGCAAGGATCAGCCCTGAGTTGATGCCCGCGGGACAGCGCATCCAAAATGCAATGTCCTTCGTAAATCAGAACGACCGCCATGTCGAGGGAGGGCAGGCCGGTCGATCGAGGAGGGTAAGCGCATGACGCCGGCTGGGGACGATACCGTTCGCGTTCATCCGCTGCTCGTAAGAATTACCCATTGGGTCAATGTCTTCGCGATACTCATCATGGTCGCGTCGGGCTGGCGCATCTATAACGCTTCGCCGCTGTTCGACTTCAAGTTTCCCGCCGATTGGACGCTGGGCGGCTGGCTGGCCGGGGCCCTGCAGTGGCATTTCGCGGCAATGTGGCTGCTGGTGTTGAACGGCCTCATCTACGTGGCTTACGGCTTCGCGTCCGGCCATTTTCGCCGCAAGCTGCTGCCGGTCACGCCCTCGGGAATTTGGCGCGACGTCGCGGCCGCCGTGCGCGGCAAGCTGGCGCATGACGATCTGCGGGCCTACAACGCCGCGCAGCGCGCCGCCTACCTGGGCGCCATCCTGATCGGGATCGTCCTGGTGCTGTCCGGGCTAGTGATCTGGAAGCCGGTGCAGTTTTACACGCTCGGCCTGCTCATGGGCGATTACGAGGGCGCGCGCTACGTCCACTTCTTCGCGATGGCGGCGCTGGTGCTGTTCGTGATCGTCCACGTCGTCATGGTGCTCCTCGTCCCGCGCACCTTCCCATCCATGTTAACCGGCCGCGCGCGGATCCCGCCCGCGGCCAGGGGCGACCCGGCATGAAACGCCTGTTCGGCATGCGCGAGAGCCTCACGGGCCAGTCCCGCCCGCAGATCGACAAAATCGAGCGGCGGCTGTTCCTGCGGCAGGGATTGAGCCTCGGCGCGGTGGCGCTGCTCTCCGGCTGCGACGTAACGAACGCGGAGTCGGTGCAGAAGGCCCTGTGGACAATGTCGCGCTGGAACGACCGCGTGCAGGGCTGGATCTTCGATCCCAACCGGCTCGCGCCGGAGTTTCCGGAAAGCGCAATCACCATGCCGTTCCCGTTCAACGCTTTCTACGCCATGGACAAAGTGCCGGCCGTCGACGTGGCGAACTACCGGCTCGAGCTGGGCGGCCTCGTGCGCGAGAAGAGGCCATGGACGCTGCCCGAGCTCCATGCGCTGCAGCCGCAGATCTCGCAGGTCACGCGCCACATCTGCGTCGAAGGCTGGAGCGCAATCGGCAAATGGAGCGGCGTCCGCTTTAGCGACTTTCTCAAGCTGATCGGGGCGGACCTGACCGCGAAGTACGTGGGCTTCAAGTGCGCGGACCAGTACTCCACCAGCATCGACATGCCGACGGCGCTGCACCCGCAGACGCTGCTTACCTTCCGCTTCGTGGACCAGATCCTGCCGGCAGCGTTCGGTTTCCCGATGAAATTGCGCATCCCGACCAAGCTCGGATTCAAGAACCCCAAGCACATCGTCGCGATCTTCGTGACGAACGAATATCCGGGCGGCTACTGGGAGGACCAGGGATATAACTGGTTCAGCGGATCGTGAGCGCTGGCGCGCGTGTGATACGGCCGTGTTTTTTTGTTCAACTTTGAAAGGAAATTAATCATGAAGAAGCTGATTGCGGCCGCAATTGCATGTTGCATGTCGCTCGCCGCGGGCGGCGCGTTCGCCCAGGACATGAAAAAGGATGAAATGAAGAAGGACGCCATGGGGAAGGGTGACATGATGAAGAAGGACTCCATGAGCAAGGGCGAGATGAAGATGGACATGAAGCAGGACGGGATGAAGAAGGACGCCATGAAAAAGGACGCCATGAAGAAAGACGCTATGAAGAAAGACGCGATGGGCAAAGACGCGATGGGCAAGGATAAGATGATGAAAGACATGCACAAGGGTGAGATGTCGAAAGACATGAAGGGCGGCATGATGAAGGACGAAATGAAAAAATGAGGTGGTAAACGCCGGCCGCGGCGGAACCGGCGTCGAGGGACGGGAACCCGCTTCCGCCCCGATGCGGTGAGCGGCGATCGCCATGACGAAAAAGCCCCGCGTGTGCGGGGCTTTTTTTGGAGGAGGAAGCAGAAGGCAGAACGCAGAAGGCAGACTAATCCGTGAACCTATCCTGAATTTCGTGTGTGGGGAGACCTCAGCGTCTGTCCCCATTGGTTTATTTTGCGGACGCGCCATCGCGCGGTTATGCTCGACCCATGAGATCGATATGGCTGGTGGGTGTGGTTTTCGCGTGCTTGTTCGCTACGGCGGTGGCCGCGCAAGTGGGGGTCAAGTCGGACTCGATCATTGATCTTGTGTATCTCGGCGGGCCGGATTGTCGCTACTGCCGCGCCTGGGAGGCGAAGGAACTGCCCAGGCTGCGCAAGATGGAGGAGTTCAAGCACATCCGCTTTACCCATGTCCTAAAAACGATTCGGCAGCCGGTCCCGCAGCCGGCACAACTGCCCGCGCATCTCAAGCCTATGTACGATCAGATGGTCCGTCAGACCAAGGGGCGGGGCGGCTCGCCGCAGTTCGTGCTGCTGCTCGACGGCGTCGCGGTGCGCGGCGGTTTCGGCACGCAGGTGTATCACGAGCTGTTGCCGGCCATGACCGAGCTGGTCACGAGCAAAACCGGGAAGCCCATTCCGATGCTATTGAAGTAACCCAAGATGCGCATCCCGATTTCAATTCTGCTGATGGGCCTGGCGGTCGCTGCGGCGGCCCAGGACAAGATGCATCCGTCGGCGGCGGTCGCGGCGAAGATGCGCGTATTGGTCGAGCAGTTCGTCGCCACGCTGCCCGAAAAGAGCCGGGCGCAGGCCGTGCGGCCGTTCGAGGACCGTGACCGGCTGGACTGGCACTACATCCCCCGCACCCGCAATGGCATCGCCTTGAAGGATCTCGACCCGGCCGGCCGGGAGGCCGTGCATGGCCTGCTGCGCAACGCACTGTCTGCTTCCGGCTACCGCAAGGCCGTGAACATCATCGAGCTCGAGTTGGTGCTGCGCGAGATCGAGACCTTCGGCTGGATGCGCGACCCGGAACGCTACCACCTGACGATTTACGGCATGCCCGACCGCGCGCGGCGCTGGGGCTGGCGCTTCGAGGGGCATCACCTGTCGCTCAACTTCACGCTCGCCGGCGAGAGGATGGCGGTGGACACGCCGAGCTTCTTCGGCGCCAATCCGGCGACGGTGGCGAGCGGCGCGAGAAAGGGGCTGCGCGCGTTGGGCGAGGAGCACGACGCGGGCTGGGCGCTGCTCGAGTCGCTCGGCGAGGCGCAGCGCCGCGAGGCGGTGTTCGAGACCCGCACCTACGGCGACATCGTCACCACGAACAGAAACACCGTCGAGCCGCTCGACCTCGCGGGCATTTCAGCCGAGAAGCTCGACGAGCGGCAGCGCGCGCTGCTGTGGAACCTGGTCGAGACCTACGCGCGCAGCTTCGAGCCAGGCCTGGCCGAAACGCGCCTCGCGCGCGCCCGCCAGCGCGGGATCGAGAGCCTGCGCTTCGGCTGGGCCGGGTCCACCGCACGCGGCAAACCGCACTACTACCGCGTGCAAGGGGAGACTTTTCTGATCGAGTATGACGCCTCGCAGAACGACGGCAATCACATCCACACCGTGTGGCGCGACTTCACCGGCGACTTCGGCCGCGATCT
>CAZCGD010000239.1:0-1870 GCA_964498105.1 uncultured Streptomycetaceae bacterium | reverse complement strand
ATAGTTCGTATTCACAAAGTGTGCAATAGCGTTACCGTTCCTGCTTTGGTATCGCTTCGTTACCACGCTGGAACTCCACCACAACGTCGATTTCAGCTAGGCAAGCCATCACCGGCGTCACCGGCTCCGACCAGCACCACGCGTTGATTCGGGCCAGTTGTAACAAGCCCGTTACATCCTTAACACACTGTTGCACCTGGCGGTCGGCGCCCACCGCGGCACGGACGTTCCTGGCTATACGGCAACCCTGAAAGGAGAATGCCATGAACGCGAAGAAGATCTTCTGCTTGTTGTCTGCCGGAATGCTACTCGCCACGGCGGTGCCCGCTTTTGCCGACCCGCACCGCTGGGAGCCGCGGCACGACCGTCGCCACGCGCGCGAGAAAGTGGTCGTGGTCGAGCGCTACTACCAGGCGCCGGTGCGCCGGGTAATCGTCGAGCGTCCGGTGTACGTCGAACGGCGGCCGGTATTCGTGGTGCATCAGGCTCCGGTGTACTACGGACCCGAGCCCGTCTACGCCGGCTACGGCGGAAACAACGCCCTCAGCACGCTCGGCGGCGCGGTGATCGGCGCGGCGATCGGCAGCCAGATCGGCAGGGGCTCCGGCAACACCGCGGCCATTGCGATCGGCGCGGTCGTCGGCGGCATACTCGGCAGCGGCAGATAGCCACGACTGGAGGCGGCCGGCAAAGGGCGGCTGCGGCCGCCCTTTTTTTATGGGTCGGCGGGCGGAATCAGGTAACATCCCGTAAGGAGTTTGTCCGAACCAAGTCCGACAAACTCCTAATTCACTCAATCAGGAGGAACCATGCTCCGAGCTACTTTTTTTTCCGCAGTCCTGGCGCTGTTCGCTGCTGCCGTCCTGATCGCCGGTTGCAGTACCAAGCCGCCGACCAAGGAAGAGCGGGAGGCCGTCAATTACGGCCCCCGCCCGGACAACTACGAGCTGATCGTCCGCGACTACCTGAGGAACCGGCTGACCGATCCTACGGCCGCCATCATCGAGTTCAAGGCGGGGCCGACGCAGTTCTACCAGCGGGACAGCATGATCCGCGATCTGCAGTTCGGCTGGGCCGTGTGCGTGATGATCAACGACAAGAACACGCGGGGCGCCTACGACGGCTACCGGGCGGGCGTTTATTTCATACGAAATGCCAAGGTCGTGGCCGCCAACGGCGGTCCCGACGACGGCCCGATCGGCGCCAAGTTCGCCCGCGAGCAGTGCAAGGAGCTTGGCTACGAAGTCCCGTAACGCGGCGCCCGCCAGCCGCGGCGGCCGGTGGGTCGTGGACCGTGGGTCGCGCTATCGCTAGCGCGAAGTGCCGAGTGCCGAGTGCCGAGTGACGAGTGACGGTGACGGGTGATGGGTGACAGATTTTCCCTCATCCCTCATCCCTCATCCCTCATCCCTTTTGCTTGAACTGCGCCTCGAGCGCGGGATCGAACTCGCCGTCGATCAGCACGTAGAGCATGCGCACCGACTTGCCGGAGCGGTTGCTCCAGGCATGGTTGGTGCCGCGCTGGATGACGACGTCGCCGGTGGTGAGCTTCACCTCGCTGTCGTCCAGCACCATGTAGATTTCTCCGTCGAGCACGACGGCGTAGTCCACGGTCTCGGTGCGGTGCATCAGCGGGTGGCTGCCGCCGCGGCCGAAAGTCGAGGCGGACTCGTTGCCCATCGCCTTGAACAGCTCCCGCGCTTTTTCCGGCGTGAGATTGCGGATCGCCTCGGATTCCGGCGCGACCTCCGAGATGCGCAGCACGGTGCCGCGCGGGTCGGGGTGGATCTTGCGCGGGCCGGCCGTGGGGTCGGGCTCGGTGCCGGCCAGCGGCGCCGGCGCCGTATTCGTCCGCCAGAGATCGATGGAA
>CAZCGD010000238.1:0-6241 GCA_964498105.1 uncultured Streptomycetaceae bacterium | reverse complement strand
CGGCGGAGCTCGCCGCCACGATAAGATCCGACAGGGAACGGCTGGGCAAGATGATCAGGAACGCGGGCATCCGCGCCAACTAAGGAGGGTGGTAATGGCTGCAACAGGCAAGGACACGGTCACGCTGATGGCGTGCGGCGATATAGGCCCGATATTCGAGCCTACCGAGAAGTTTGTAGAACTCATCGCACCGGTGCTGCAGCAGGCGGACGTGAGACTGGGGCAGTGCGAGCGGACCTATTCCGAGCGCGGCGCTGAGCCCCAGTTTACGGACGGGCCCGGCCAGCAAAGCGGCAGCCATTCGCGTCTCCACCCGCGCATGGCGGGCATCTGGAAGGCGGCGGGCATCGATATCGTTTCCGTGGCCAGCAACCACGCGATGGACTGGGGCCCGGATCCGCTCGTGGACACCATTGCCATGTTCCGCGCCATGGGTAAGCAGGTGATCGGGGGCGGCCGCGACGCAGACGAAGCCCGCAAGCCGGCCATCGTCGAACGTAACGGCGTCAAGTTTGCGATCCTCGCTTATTGTTCGGTGCTGCGCAGCGGCCAGGCGGCCGGAAAGGGCAAGGTCGGTATCGCCCCGATGCGGGCGCACAACCATTACCTTCCCGAAGAATTCCAGCCTGGCACCCCTCCCAAAATCGTCACGGTGCCGTACGAGGAAGACGTGCTGGCCATGCAGGAGGATATCCGGAAGGCAAAACAGCAGGCCGACGTGGTGGTCATGTCGATCCACTGGGGCCTGCGCCTCGTCCCGAAGACGATTTGCACTTACCAGCCGACGGTCGCTCACGCCGCCATCGATGCTGGTGCCGACCTGATCCTGGGACACCACGCGCATTCGATCAAGGCGATCGAAGTCTACAAGGGCAAGGTCTGTTTCTACAGCATCGGCAATTTCATGACCACCGGGTCGAAAAAGGCCACGGCGGGATTTCTGGAATGGAACTTCAATTGGTTCCAGATCGAAGAAGAATGCATGTGGCCCAAGGGCATGTACAACTTTCCGCCGCACTGCCGCATGACCATGGTGCCGAAAATCATCATTGGCAAAAAGGGCATCGAGAAAGTGTCGTTCCTGCCCGCGTATATCAATCCCCAGGCTCAACCGTATGCCGTGGGCCCGAACGACCCCAAGTTCAAGGAGATCCTGGCGTTTACGGAGTGGGTCTCCGACCAGCATCCTCACCAATTCCGGGTTGAGGGCAACGAGGTCGTGGTAGAGACATCGATGTAATCTGCCACCGCACGTCAGAGCCGGCGAACGCCCTCATTCCACGGTGAGTCGCTATAGTCTGTTCTGAAACAAGATGCATCTCTCTGATATTAAAGAAATATCATCTATGACCCGCAGGTTGTCTCCGGCGCTTCCAGTTGTATTGGCAGTCTATATACTGCATAATTAAAAACAGTAGCAGGTTATATCCTGCGTGAAAGGCGCTTATGGGGCAAGAATACTCCAGGTTGAAGCTCAAGCAGGTCGAGGAACTGGTGCAGCCGTTCCGGCGGCTTGCGCGCGCGCCGGCGCCGCGCGGCGGCTGGGTGCGCGCGATCCGTGAGGCGCTCGGCATGTCCGCGAAGCAGCTCGGCGCGCGGGTGCGCGTAAAGCGGCAGACGATAGAGAACTTCGAACGCAGCGAAGCGCAAGGGAAGATCACGCTCGACAGCCTTAACAGGCTCGCGGGCGCACTCGGTTGCCGCGTCGTGTACGCGCTTGTACCCGAGAAGCCGCTGTCCGGAATGCAGAACGACCGGGCCCGTGCCGTCGCGGAGGCGCTCCTGAAAACGGCGTCGCACACCATGAAGCTGGAGGCGCAATCCGTGAACGAAAAAGAACAAATCCGGCAGCGCGACCGGATGGTCGAAGCATTGCTCAACGGCAACCCGAAGAAGCTGTGGGATTGAGCCCCGTCTTCCCGCCGGGCGCGACACCGCTCGATCCTGACGAGGCCGCCGGGTTGATACCCACGCACATCACGACGCAAGAACAACTCAACGAATGGGAACTCGCCAATATCCTGGAAGGCGAACGGTGGGTGTTCTCGCGCAAGCGCAAGGACCTGCTATCGAGCCGATTCTTCCGCGTGCTGCATGAACGAATGTTCGGAAACACGTGGCGGTGGGCCGGCACGTTCCGCGCCACCGAGAAAAATATCGGCATTGATCCGGCACAGATAGCACCCGAACTCAAAAAGCTGTGCGACGACGTGGCGCACCAGATACAACACGCGAGCTATCCGCTCGATGAGACCGCGGCGCGTTTCCATCATCGATTGACCTGGATACACCCTTTTCCGAACGGGAACGGGCGCCTTTCAAGGACGATCGCCGATCTGCTGCTCGTACAGAATGACGCTCCGCGTTTTACCTGGGGTCTTCTTCGCGGTTCGCACGAGTGTCACAAAGATAGAAATCAACTGAAGTGTTTCGGCATAGAGATTCCTTACCCCAGCGTCAGTGGTTATCCGGGACGCCTCGAGCAATTCTAGCCAATAGGCGCTTTCCTCAAGCTCCTGCAATGCGCCCTCGGACATGCTGACGAAATCCGCGATCGATTTTGCTTTTTGCCCTTCTCTATATTGCGCCCCTACGGACGTTGCTGAGCGCAGCAATTGCTTCCCGAGAATCTGGGCAACGGGGCCGTGCGGGAGCCTGGAATAGAACTCAATGACACTCAAGGCAAATGCCCTTGTGCGTGCGACGAGTTCCGGCGCCTTCGCGTAATAGTCCATATCTCCTCCAGATCGTTCTTATTCGGATGAACGCATCAGTCCTGCCTGTCGTTGACGTGGGTTCCCCCTTTTGCCTTTTTCCTTTTGCCTTGTATAGTCTCGCCATGCCTAACACGATACTGTTTCCGGACAGCCGGTCGGACCAGCTCGATCTCGAGCGCGGGGTGGCCGGTCCCGATACGATTCTGCTCAATCCGCGCAAGAGGAGCGCCGACGCGATCGATCGCGGCGCGTGGGAGTCCTGCGACGCGATTGTCGTGAGCCGTATCCCCATCGATGCAGCGTTGATACCGCATCTCAAGCGCTGCCGCATCGTGGTCCGCAACGGCGTCGGCTTCGACATCGTGGACCTCGAGGCCTGCGGCGACGCCGGGATCGCCGTGTGCAACGTGCCCGACTACGGGACCACCGAGGTTGCCGATTCGGCGATGGCGATGGTACTGACGTTCGCGCGCGGTACCGCGGCGTGCGATGCGGCGCTGCGCGCGGACTTGAAGGGCGGCTGGACGCACCTCACCAACGTCGCGGCGCGCCGTTTGCGCAGCGCGTGCCTGGGCGTCATCGGGTTCGGCCGCATCGGCACCGCGGTCGCCTTGCGCGCCCAGGCGTTCGGGATGCGCGTGGCGTTCTACGATCCGGCGCTTCCCAACGGCGCCGAGTTGCCGTTTGGTTTTACGCGGGCGCGGACGCTCAGCGAATTGCTCGGCCTGGCCGACGTCGTCACCATCCATGCCCCGCTGACCAGGGAAACGCGGAAGATGATCAACGCGGCCGCGGTCGCTGCGATGAGACCCGGCGCCTACCTGATCAACACGGCGCGCGGAGCGATCTGCGATACCGCCGCGCTGCTCGAAGGCCTCAGGAGCGGCAAGCTCGCGGCGGTGGGGCTCGACGTGCTGCCGGACGAGCCGGCGACGCTCAATGATCCGCTGGTTGCGGCGTGGCAGGCGAACGAGCCGTGGCTGCGCGGGCGCATGCTCCTCAATCCGCATACAGGCTTCTACAGCGCCGATTCACTGGTGGACTTGCGGCGCAAGGCGATCGAAACCGCCTGCCGTTACCTGCACGACGGCGCGCTCGCTAACTGCGTCAATGCGGAATACCTGAAGCGGCGCCGCTAGGCGGAAGGCAAAAGGCAAAAGGCAGAAAGGGCACTACCTGACAGGTTTTTACTTCCCCCTTCCTCCTTCCTCCTTTCGCCTTCAGGCGAAGTCGCCCGGTAACGCCCGGCGCTGGCACATTTCTCATGGTGATACGCTACCCGCCCCTTTTTGCCTTTTGCCTTTTGCCTTATGTTTCCCTCCACCACCCATCACTTCAATAGCAGCGGCACGCTGCACGCGAGCAGCGTCACCCCTACCAGCCGCTTGAAGGTCAGCTCCGCGATGTTGAGATGGATGCGGTTGCCGAAATAGATGCCGGCCATCATGATCGGGAACGCCGCGGCGAACACGAGCAGCGCGTCCTGCGTGAATTCTCCCACCGCGTAATAGCCGATGCCGCGCACCACGGCCAGCGCCAGCAGCATCGCCGACATAGTGGCGCGGAAAGCGTGCTTCGCCAGCTGGCGCGCTTCGAGATACATCACGAAGAACGGCGTCGCCATGGTGCCGAATATGGCCCCGACCGCTCCGGAAATGGCGCCGGCCACCGAGGTGACCAGGCGCGGCGGCCACTGCGAGCCGGTCTTGGGGCGGAAGGTGGACCACAGCGAATAACCAGCGTAGAAGAACACGACGACGCCGAGGGCGCGAGCGAGCGTGTTCGCCTCGAGCGTCGTGAAGAAATAAAGGCCGATGGCGATGCCCAGCATGCACCACGGCAGGAAAGGAATGACGTCGCGCCAGGCGATGTGCCTGCGATCGTGCCCGAGTATCGCTATCGAAGAGGCGATGCTGAGCAGCGTCCATGCCGGCACCATTATCTTGAATGGAATGACCACCACCAGCAGCGCCATGCCCAGCGCGCCGCCGAACCCGGTGCTGCCGCGCAAACCGTACGCCAGCAGCAGCGCGACCACGCAGTACGCGAGTTGCAGCGGAGAGAGCGCGAGTGATTCCATGCGTGACGAAGTGACGTGGTGATGGGACTATAGCAAAGGCAAAAGGGAAAAGGGAAAAGGGAAAAGGGAAAAGATAGGTGAGGAGCGGAAGGACTATTTCTCCTCCAGATCCTTCTTATTCGGATGAACGCATAAGTCCTGCCTGCCGTTGACGGGGGTTTTCCTCTTTGCCTTTTTCCTTTTGCCTTTTGCCTTGTATAGTTCCGCCATGCCCGGCATGGAAATTTTCGGTATCCTGGTGCTCGCCGCCGTCGCGTGGCTGTGGCTCGACAGCCTGAAGGCGCGGGAGGCGGCGGTGCGGGCGGCGCGGGAGGTGTGCGCGGCGGAGGGGCTGCTGTTCCTCGACGACACCGTGGCGATCGCCAGCTTGAGGCCGGTGCGCAGCGAGGAAGGGCGGGTCACGCTCCAGCGCGCCTACGATTTCGAATACAGCGACACTGGCGACAATCGCCTCAAGGGCAGCGTAGTGATGCGTGGCCACCGGGTCGTTCTGCTCAACGTCGGAGTACGGGGGCCGGCGACGGTGAGGACGCTGCACTGAGGGATGAAGGCAGGACCTGTTCCGGGTTCCGTGTTCAAGGTTCCGAGTTCAAGGAGCAAGCTTCACCTTGGTGGTCTTGGCGGCGTGTTATATTTATTTTCCTTGGCGTCTTGGCGGTTCAATTGTTGTCCCGGTTTTCCTCTGTGTCCTTTGTGTCCTCTGTGTCTCAGCTTTTCTTGGCGTCTTGGCGGTTCAATAATGCAGGGCTGAAGGAGGAGGGACATGTCGGTCGATAGCAACACGGCGCTGGTGCGGCGGCTCTACGACGAAGGACTGAACCGCCGCGACGCTGCTGCGGCGGCGGCGTTCTACACCCATGACGCGAAAAACCACGGCCGTACGGTAGGGCGGATGGGGATGCAGAAGGTGTTCGAAGCGCTGTTCGGCGTGTTCCCCGACTTTCACTACCGGATCGAGGACGCGACCGCCGCGGGCGACCGCGTCGTGTGCAAGGTCACGATGACCGGCACCCATCTCGGCCCGCCGACGCTGCCCGAGATCTTCAGCGGCATGCTGAAGGGCGTGCCGCCGACCGGCAAGCGCGTCGAGGTGCTCAATTTCCACAGCTTTCGCATACGGGATGGACAGATCTCGGAACACGCCGCAGTGCGCGACGACCTCGGCATGCTGCTCCAGCTCGGTTTGGTTAAGCGGCCGGAAAGGCAGGGATGAATGATGAATGTTGAATGTTGAATGATGAATGCTGAATGAGGAATGAGGGATGAGCCCCGTTAGAGGCCGCGCCTCTAACGGGGTGAGGATTGAGGAATGAGCGAATCAAAGACTGCTACCCGCCCGAAATTTGCTTATGTCGGGTGCTTTACTACTGAAAAGCGCAAAGCGCGCGGCAAGGGTGTCGCGGTGTTCAGGATCGATCCGGCAACGGGCGCGTGGACCTACGTT
>CAZCGD010000237.1:0-6958 GCA_964498105.1 uncultured Streptomycetaceae bacterium | reverse complement strand
CGCGAGGTTCTTGCGCAATGCCTCGCCGAGCGGCAAGTGCCTGGCCAACAGCACCAGCGGCCCCAGCTCCAGCGTGCTGGCGCGCATCTCGCCCTGCAACGGCTTGCCCGCGCCGTCGGTGGTGTAGCGCAGCAGGAAATCCACCGGCCGGAGTTTCAGACCGCCGGTAGTGGCAAGGGCGAGCCGGGAAGTGGTGAGCTCGAATCCGGTGTCCGACTGCTTCCAGCCGACGCGCCCCTCGAGTTCCGCGAGGTCCAGCTCCGGCAGGTCCTTCGCCAGACGCGTGCGGACGTTGGCGAGGCGCACGTCGGCAATGCCTTCCACCAGCCGGTCCTGACTGAACGTGAGCCAGGCGCGCAGCGCACCGGCGCCGTGGGGAAACTCAATCGGAAACGGGATCCACGTGCGCCACGCAGCGATATCGGCGTAGTCGAGTTCCAGGAACAGCCTGCCGTTCCAGCTGTCGAGCGCCTTGACCGACTGGCCCCTGATATCGCCACGCAGGTCAAGCGGCGCGGCGAGGTGGGACGGCGGCGTCGCCCGCAACCCGAAATTGTGGCGGGAGCCGCGGTTGAACAGGTGGAAAAAAACGCTTTTGAACTCGATCTGCGGCGCGGCGCGCAACTCGTCGTTCCAGACGATGGCGGCGTCGTGCACTTCGATGTCGCGGTGCCGCAGCAGCCAGTCAGCGAAGCCGCCGCCGCCCTCCTGAGCCGTCATTTCGACGCCGGCGACCCACAGGGTGCCGCGCGCATCGCGCCGCACGTTGAGCGTGGGCCGGTAAATGTCGACCGCATGAAACCGCAGCTCGAGGACAGCCAGCGACAGCCACGACAGGGTGGTGTCGATGCGCGTCAACTCGAGCGCGTGGCGGCCGGCCGCGTCGAACACCGTCACCTGCCCGAGCATCAGTTGCGGGCGCAGCCCGTCCCAGTTGGCGTGGATGCTGCCAATGGTGATCTTTTGCTGCGCCTTTTCGCTGACGATACGCGCAATGTCCCCGCGGTAACTCTCGATATTGGGAAGAATCCAGTAGCGCAGGCCCAGCACCACGCCAGCGAAAGCGAATCCCACCGCCAGCACGCTCCAGGTGAGGACGCGATAAACCCAGAGCGAGCTGATTCCCAGCCATCCGAGCCTGTTCCGGGGTGCCATCTTTTGCCTGAGCACTGAAAAAATGCGATATTGAGTCAAGGAGTTGCGTATTCTAACGAATCCGGCCATGGAAACCCATAACGCGCCAGTGCAACCCCGCGCCGACGCGCGGATCGCATTCGCGGCGCAGTTCAGCCGCTACGCCAGCCGGCTGCTCGAAGCCGAACCCCGCCGGTGGTTGGATACGGGCATCGAACGGGCGTTCACCGCCGGCGAAATGCTCGCGACGCTGGCGGCGGAGCCCGCCGGCGACGAAGCTGCCCTGCAGCGCGCGCTGAGGGTTCTGCGCCAGCGGGCGATGCTGCGTCTGATGGCGCGCGACCTGGGCGGGCTCGCGCCGCTGGCGGAAGTACTGGCAACCACCACCGCACTCGCCGAGGTCGCGATCGGCCAGGCGCTGACCCGGCTCGACGAATGGCTGGAGGCGCGGCATGGCAGGCCGGTCGGCGCGGCAAGCGGGCGCGACCAGCACCTGCACGTGCTGGGTATGGGCAAGCTGGGCGGCGCCGAGCTGAACGTCTCCTCCGACATCGACCTGATATTCACCTACCCGGAAGAGGGCGAGACCCGCGGCCCGAACGCCATCAGCAATCACGAGTATTTCACCCGGCTCGCGCGCCGGCTGATCGCGGCGCTGTCCGAATTGACCGCCGATGGCTACGTGTTCCGCGTCGACATGCGGCTGCGCCCATACGGCGACAGCGGCCCGCTGGTCGCGAGCTTCGATGCCCTTGAAAACTATTTCATCACTCAGGGACGCGAATGGGAACGCTACGCCTGGATCAAGGCGCGGGCGCTGACCGGAGACCGTGAGGCCGAGCTGCTGGAGCTGGTGCGCCCGTTCGTCTACCGCCGTCACCTGGATTACAACGCCATCGCCGAACTCCGCGACTTGCACCGCCAGATCCGGCTTGAAGTTGCGCGGCGCGACATCGCCGATAACATCAAGCTCGGTCCCGGCGGCATCCGCGAGATCGAGTTCATCGCCCAGGTGTTCCAGCTGATCCGCGGCGGACGCGACCCGGCGTTGAGAACACAGCCCACGCTCGCCGTATTGCCGCTGCTCGCGCAGAACAACCTGCTGCCGGCAGCCGCGGCGCAGGAACTGACTGAAGCGTACGGCTTCCTGCGCAACCTCGAGCACCGCCTGCAATACCTGGACGACCAGCAGACGCACGTGCTGCCGCAGCCGGAAGCGGACCGTGCGCTCGTCGCCGGGGCCATGGGCCTGGATGGCTACAGCGCCCTCGCCGCAGCGCTCGACGCGCACCGCGCCCGCGTCACGGGCCACTTCGAGCAGATCTTCGCCGCATCCCCCGACGGCGGCGAGCATGCGCTCACGCACCTGTGGCAGGAAAATGCGGACGCCGGGAAATCGGTGAACGCGCTCGCGGTGCTCGGCTTCCGCGAACCGCTGGCCATCGAGGGCCGCCTGCAAAACATGCGTTTGGGCGCCCGCTATCGCGAGATGCCGGCGGCCAGCCAGTCGCGGCTCGACCGGCTGGTGCCGCTCGCCATCGAAGCCGCCGCGACGCAGAGGGACCCCGACTCGACGCTCGATCGCATGCTCGGCCTGCTGGAGAGCGTCGCCCGCCGCGGTTCCTACCTCGCGCTGCTGTTGGAATACCCGCAGGCCCTCTCCCGGCTGGCCGCGATGATGAGCGCGAGCCCGTGGGTCGCCCAGTACCTGACCGTCCGCCCGATACTGCTCGACGAGCTGCTCGACACCCGGACGCTCTACGCGGCGCCACACTGGCGCGAGGCCACGCACCAGCTGCGCGCCCAGATGGACGACGCTGCGGGCGATACCGAGAAACAGATGGATGTCCTGCGCCATTTCAAGCACGCGCACACCATGCGGCTCATCGCGCAGGACCTTTCGGGGCAGCTCCCGCTGGAGACGCTGAGCGACCACCTGAGCGATCTCGCCGGCGTGGTATTGGAGGAGGTCTTGCGCGTCACCTGGCCGCTGCGGCCGACGCACCGCGACCAGCCGCGCTTCACCGTCATCGCCTACGGCAAGCTGGGCGGCAAGGAACTCGGTTATGCCTCCGATCTCGACCTGGTGTTTCTCTACGACGACGCCGCACCGGAGGCCGCGGAAAACTATGCGCGCTTCGCGCAGCGCATCAACCACTGGCTCACCAGCATCACGTCAGCCGGCGTGCTCTTTGAAACCGACCTGCGGCTGCGCCCCGACGGGGCCGGCGGGCTGCTGGTCAGCTCCCTGGCGGCCTTTATCGATTACCAGAACCGGCACGCCCAGCTGTGGGAGCACCAGGCGCTCACCCGCGCGCGCTTTGTCGCTGGAGACCCGGACATCGGCGCCGCGTTCGAGCGCTTCCGGGCGGAAATCCTGCGCAATGAGCGCGACCCCGGCACGCTCCAGCGGGAAGTCGCGGCGATGCGCCAGAAAATGCTCGACGCCCACCCCAACCGCACGCAGCAGTTCGATTTGAAGCACGACCGCGGCGGCATCATCGACGTCGAATTCGCCGTGCAGTACCTGGTGCTGGGACACGCCCACCGGCACCAGGAACTGACCGGCAACATCGGCAATCTGGCGTTACTCAGGCTGGCAGCGCGCCTCGGGCTGGTGAAGCAGGACCGGGCGCAGGCAGCGCACGATGCCTACCGGCGCTTGCGGCAGCTCCAGCACGGCCTGCGTCTGCAGGGCGAGCAGTACGCCCGCATCGCGCCCGATGCCATCGCGAACGAGCAGCGCGCCGTGCGGGAACTGTGGCGGGAAGTGATGGGTGCTGAGGGGTGAGCGAAGGGGCTGTTCCAGGTTCCAGGTTCCAGGTTCCAGGTTCCAGGTTCAAGGTTCAACTTGGAACATGGAACTTGGAACTTGGAACATGGAACAGGGCCTCTCTCAAGAGGCCCGCGCCGGCGCCTTGCGCCCGAGAAGGCGGTGGATCGTGACCTCGCCCTTCTTGCCCTTGACGTTGATGATCCGGGGCTCGTCGAATTCGAAGTCCTCGTGCACGCGGGCCCAGGTGGTGGCATCCACCAGTATCGTGCCCGCCCCGGCCTCGGCGGTGACCCGGCTCGCGAGGTTCACCGTGTCGCCCCACAGATCGTATATGAATTTCTTCATGCCGATTACGCCCGCCACCACCGGCCCGGTGCCGATGCCGACGTGGATATGCAACTGCGAGCTCATGATTCCGGGCTGCGCGGGCAGGTACGACCGCGCGGCCATATACTCCACCATGTCGAGCGCGAGGGAGCACATCGACTTGCTGTACTCGCGCTCGGCCCCCCGGTCATCGGCGTGCAAGTGGTGGATGTCGAGCCCGCCCGCCACCATGTAAGCGTCACCGATGGTCTTGATCTTCTCCAGCCCGTGCTTCCCGGCGAGTTCGTCGAAGCGCGTGAACAACTCGTTCAGCATCGTCACCATGATTTTCGGCGGCATCTCTTCCGACAGCCGCGTGAAATTGATGATGTCGGCGAACATCACGGTGACGTCGGCAAAGCCGTCGGCGATGGTTACGTGCTGCTCCTTCAAGCGGGCGGCGATCGGCCCCGGCAGTATGTTGAGCAGCAGCCGCTCGGATTTTTCCTGCTCTACCTGGAGCAGCTTGTTCTGCACGTCGACGCGCTCCGCCAGCTTGTCGCGCTGCCGGACGAAAAAGCTGATCAAAAGGTAAACGATGGTGGACATGGCCGCGAAGTTGAGCGCGAAGAACACCGCGATGGTCTGCACGTTCACGCTCTGCTGGTTGCTGTCGCCGAGGTAGTAGTCGAAGAAGCCGGAGACCAGCGTCAATACGAGATAGGCGAAGAACCACGGCAATGACTCGCGCGGCCCCTGGAACATCATCACGCCCAGCGGCGCGAGCAGCGCCCACAGCATGACGCCCGAGGAGCTGACGTAGCTGCCGATGCTCCACTGCATGATGAACGGCACGAACAGAAACAGGCTGGTCTGGATGAAGCGGAACAGCGCGAAGTTGCGCCGCCACAGGTAATAAGCGAGCGAGGCCGCCGTAATCACCATGTAGATGAGCGGCACCGTGCTGGAGAACCTGATGCCCATCGCCCAGTAGATGACGAGCCACAGCATTACGCCGAAGCCCATCAGTGCGCTGGCGAAAATCGCGAGCGTCTTGTTGAGACGTTCCTCCTCGCTATCCTCGCTGGTGATGACGCGCTGGCCAAGCCCGCTCAGCCAGTTGCTCTCATCACGCGCCATGCGTTCTCCCCTGAATGATTGCAGCCCCGACCGAGACCGGACAACGGTACTGCATTCGAAACCATGATATTACACTGGTGTACCGCTTCTGCCACCAGCGGCGCCGCAGCGGCGGCCGGCGCCGGGCGACATGGGCTAGAATAGTCTTTTTTGCACGGAGCAAGACCGCATGGCGTCAATGTCGGACCGCGACGGGCACATCTGGTACGATGGCAAGCTCGTGCCCTGGCGCAGCGCGACCACCCACGTTCTCACCCACACGCTCCATTACGGCATGGGCGTATTCGAAGGCGTGCGCGCCTACAAGACAATCAAAGGCACCGCTATTTTCCGGTTGCGCGAGCACACCGACCGGTTGTTCAGGTCCGCGCACATCAACGGCATGAAGATCCCCTACGACCAGCAGACGCTGATCGAGGCGCAGAGGGAAGTGGTGCGCGCCAACCAGCTTGAAGCCTGCTACATCCGGCCGCTCGTGTTCTACGGCTCGGAAGCGATGGGCATTTCGGCCAAGGGCGTGTCCGTGCACGTGGCGATCGCGGCTTGGCCGTGGGGAGCCTACCTGGGCGCGGAAGCGCTCGAGCGCGGAATCCGCGTCAAGACATCGTCCTACGTGCGCCACCACGTCAACGTCACCATGTGCCGCGCCAAGTCGGTCGGCACCTACATGAATTCGATCCTCGCGCACCAGGAAGCCGCGCAGGACGGCTACGACGAGGCACTGCTGCTCGATGTCGACGGCTTCGTGGCCGAGGGCTCGGGCGAGAACATCTTCCTTGTGCGCAACGGCACGCTCTACGAACCCGAGCTTACCTCCGCCCTGGAAGGCATCACGCGCGACGCAGTGATTCGCATGGCGCAGGACTACGGCGTGCCGGTCGTCGCCAAGCGTATCACCCGCGACGAGGTCTACTGCGCGGACGAAGCGTTCTTTACCGGCACCGCGGCCGAAGTGACGCCGATCCGCGAGCTCGATAACCGGACGATAGGCAGCGGCAAGCGCGGCCCGCTCACCGAGAAGCTGCAGACGACGTTCTTCGACTGCGTCACGGGGAAGTCGGACAAGTACCGCAGCTGGCTCACGCCCGTCGCTGCCTAGGAGTGCCGAGGATCGAGGATTGAGTGTCGAGGGAAACTTCCGACCGGTCCACACCACTCGACACTCGACACTCGGGCCCGTTATGACCGAAAAAACCGAAAACAAGGCGCGTCACATCGAAATCACGGCCGCGGACCTGCCGCTGCACTGCCCGACGCCTTCGATGATGCTGTGGAACGCCCATCCGCGCGTGTTTCTGCCGATCGAAAAGAGCGGCACGGAGCTGTGCCCGTACTGCGGAACCCGCTATACGCTCAAAGGCGGCGCCACGGCGCGCGGACACTAGCCGCGCGCCGAATGTTGAGTTTTGAATGTTGAATGTTGAATGTTGGGTGCTGAATTGAGGGTCGGATCCTGGCTTTTAACTCAACACTCAAAATTTAAAATTCAACACTCGACGGGCGGAGCATCAGCCATATGACAAAAATTCTTGTCGTAGGGCCGTCGTGGATCGGCGACACGGTGCTGGCGCAGCCGCTGTTCAAGCTGCTGCACGCGCGCCA
>CAZCGD010000236.1:0-6493 GCA_964498105.1 uncultured Streptomycetaceae bacterium | reverse complement strand
GCACATCGCCGAGGGCGGTTTCCTCAATTACATGCACAAGCGCGCCGAAGGGCCCCTGCCCGGCCACGACCAGACGATGATTTGCCCGCCGGAGGGCCACTCGCCGATCGCGCGCGTGACGGTGTGCGACCCCGACGGTAAAATCGCCGCGCAGATCGGCGGCGAGAACCCGATCCTGCCCGGCAATTTCGTCGCGCCGCATGGCATCTGGGCGGATAAGCGCGGTGACCTCTACATCGGGGAGGTGGTGGTGCAGGCCGGCGCGGTCAAGCGCATGGCGCCCCTTACGCCGCACGCCTTCCAGAAATTCCGGCGCCGCGCCGGGTAGAGTTAAAGCGCGGACACAAAGGACACGAAGGACACGAAGGAAAAGAATCCAAATAGACAGGATTAACAGGATTTACAGGATTAAGGCAAAACCAAAATCATTCGTCCTCAAACGACTGGTTCAAGGTCTAATCCTGTTAATCATGTAAATCCTGTCCATGCTGATTTTTACTATTCGACTCACAACCCACGTCCCACGGGAATTTAGATCCATTCACTATTCACCACTCACTATTCACGCATTTCGAGGAAACTACGAATAATGGTCATCCCTCATCCCTCATCCCTCATCCCTAAGGGAGCCTCCCGCAGGGAAGACTCCCGCCTGGTCACCGGCCAGGGCCGCTATACGTCCGACTGGAACCTGCCGGGCCAGCTGCATGCCGCCGTTCTGCGGGCCGACCGCGCGCATGCCGATATCGTCCGCCTGGACGCGACGCGGGCGCTGGCCCATCCCGGCGTGAAGGCGGTGTTGACCGGTGACGACGCGCGCGCCGCCGGCTTCAAGTCGCTGCCGAACATCGTCGGCTACCCCGGCAAGGACGGCCAGCAGATAAGGAAGCCTCACCACCCCGTGCTCGCACAGGGCCACGTGCGCTTCGTCGGCGAGGCGGTGGCGATGGTGGTCGCGGACACTGCGGCAATCGCGGAGGACGCGCGAGAGCTCATCGAGGTTGAATACCGCGACCTGCCCGCCGTCGCGAGTTTCGACTCAGCGGTGGCGCCAGGCGCGCCGCAGTTGCACGCCGACGTTCCCGGCAACCTCGCGTTCGAGTACGAGTCGGGCGACGCGCAGGCAGTGGCGGCGGCGTTCGCCCGGGCGAAGCACGTCAGCAAACTCACCATGGACAGCCAGCGCCTGGTCGGCAACATGCTGGAGCCGCGCGCCTGCCTGGTCACGCACGAGCCGGAGAGCGGACTCTACACCTTCTACTTGCCGCTGCAGGGGCAAGGCGGCATGCGCGGCCAGCTCTCGCTCGTCAGCGGCGTCGGCGCGGACAAGATCGTGATTGGCACCCAGGACGTCGGCGGCAGCTTTGGCGTGCGCGGCCCGGCCTACCCGGAGTACTTCGCGGCCATGCTCGCCGCGAAAAAACTCGGGCGCCCCGTCAAATGGGTCGGCACGCGCGGCGAATCCTTCATGAGCGATTTCCAGGGACGCGCGCTGTCGCTGACCGGTGAGATCGCGCTCGACGCGGACGGGACCTTTCTGGCCATCCGCTTCGACGACCGCGCCGACCTCGGCGCTTACGGCGGGGCGTTCGGCGCCTTCATCGCCACGCGCAACCTCACGGTCACGATCGGCGGCGTCTACCGCGTGGCAGCTCTCTACGCCCGCACGCGGCTCGCCTACACCAACACAGCGCCGGTGTCGGCGTACCGCGGCGCCGGCCGCCCCGACATCGCCTACGCCATCGAGCGGCTGGTGGATCACGCCGCGCACGAGCACGGCTTCGAACCGATCGCGCTGCGGCGCCGGAATTTCATCCCGCGTAACGCCATGCCCTACAAGACTCCCAACGCGGGCACCTACGATTCCGGAGATTTTGAGGCCGTGATGGACGACGCGCTCGAGCGCGCCGACTGGTCCGCCTTTCCGCAGCGGCGCGCGCAGGCGAAGCGCGCCGGCAAGTTGCGCGGCATCGGTATCGCGACCTATCTCGAAGCCGGCGGCGGCGGCGGGTCGAAGGACCAGGTCGCGGTGACGTTCGATCGCGATGGCCGCATGACGCTCTACGCCGTCACGCAGTCCTCCGGCCAGGGACACGAAACCACTTTCCCGCAGATCGTGGCGGGCGTGCTCGGCGTTGACGCCGCGCACATCCGTTTCCATCCCCGGCCGCCCACGGCCGAACTGGTCGGCAACGGCACCGGTGGCTCGCGCGGCGTGCTGGGCACCGGCAGCGCGTTCCACGTGCTCGGCGCAAAGCTGATTGAGCTTGCGCGCCCGCACGCGGCCGCT
Organism: uncultured Streptomycetaceae bacterium; assembly: GCA_964498105.1. GTDB lineage: Bacteria > Pseudomonadota > Gammaproteobacteria > Burkholderiales > SG8-41 > SG8-41. The sequence continues at coordinate 4,203 of CAZCGD010000236.1, read as the reverse complement.
CTGCTGAAGGCGCCCGAGAGCGAGTTGCGCTACGCCAAAGGCAAGTTTCACGCCGGCCGCCGCGGCATCGGCTTCATCGAACTCGCGCGCAAGCTCGCCGGCTCAGGGCCGCATCCTTTCGACACCACGGCCGAGGGCACCTACGGCGCAAGTTACCCCAACGGCTGCCACATCGCCGAGGTCGAGATCGACCCCGAGACCGGCGCGGCGGAGATCGCGCGCTACGTCGCGGTAGACGATCTCGGCAACGTCGTCAACCACATGCTGGTCCAAGGCCAGGTCCACGGCGGCGTCGTGCAGGGCGCGGGCCAGGTGTTCGGCGAGCACGCCGTGTACGACCCCGCCTCCGCGCAACTGCTGACCGGCAGTTTCATGGACTACGTCATGCCGCGCGCGGGCCTGCTGCGGCACATCGAGGTGCACGACCACCCGGTGCCAACGCCGACCAACGCGCTCGGCGCGAAGGGCGTCGGCGAGTCCGGCTGCAGCGGCTCGCTGCCGGCGCTGGTGAACGCCGCCATGGATGCGCTGCGCCCGCTCGGCATCACGCACCTCGACATGCCGCTGACGCCGGCCCGGCTATGGGCCGCCATCCGGCAGGCTGGGACGCGCGACACAGCGGCGCGGTAAGCCGTGCCTCCCAGCAGCCAGCGCGGCGTTGCGCCGCTGTCGCTCGCCTTCACCGTGTGGGGGCTCGGCGCGGCGCTCTACTGCATCGGCTTCTTTCACCGTGTCGCACCCGCCGTCATCACGCGCGAGCTGGCGACGGAATTCGACCTGTCGGCCGCCGCGCTCGGCAACCTGTCGGCGTTCTACTTCTACAGCTACGTCGCCATGCAGATCCCGACCGGCATCCTCGCCGACCGCTTCGGGCCGCGGCGCATCCTCGCGCTCGGCGCGCTGGTGGCCGCCGCGGGCGCCCTCCTCTTCGCCACAGCGTCGTCGCTGCCGCTGGTCGCGCTCGGGCGCCTGCTGATCGGCGGCGCCGTCGGCGTAGCCTTCGTGGCGATGCTCAAGTTGTCCACCCACTGGTTCCATCCGGCGCGCTTCGCGACGGTGGCGGGGCTGGCGCTCGGCATCGGCATGCTCGGCGCGGTCAGCGCCGGCGCACCGCTGCGCTGGCTGGTGGATGCCTTCGGCTGGCGCAGCGTGATGCTCGCCGGAGCCATTGCCACGGCGGCGCTTGCACTCGCCATCTGGCTGGTGGTGCGCGACGACCCGGACCGCTACGGCTATGCAGGCTATCTGCCGCACGAAGACCGCGCCGCGCCGGCGCACTCGATGTTGGGCGGGCTCGCGCGCGTGCTGCGCGAGCGCAACGTGTGGCTGATCCTGCTGGTCAACGGCGGCGTCACCGGCCCGGTGCTAACTTTCGCGGGACTGTGGGGCGTGCCGTTCCTGACCACTCACTACGGCGTTTCGACCGCAACCGCCGCTGGATACTGCTCGCTGCTGCTCATCGCATGGGGCATCGGCGGACCGCTGCTCGGCGCGCTGTCAGATCGCCGGCAACAGCGGCGTCCCTTGTTCACCGCGGGGGCGGCTGTCGCGACCATTGCGTGGAGCGTCATTTTCCTGGTGCCGGGCCTGCCGTTACCGCTGCTGGCCGCGCTCCTCGTGCTGGCCGGCGCCGCTGCGGGCGTCATCATGATCGGCTACGCTTACGCCAAGGAGTCGGCGCCGGCGGCGCTTGCCGGAACGACCGGCGGCGTCACCAATATGGGCAACATGATCGGCGCCATGGTGATGCAGCCGGCGGTCGGTTGGGTGCTCGACCGCGCCTGGACCGGAACCCTGGCCAACGGCGCTCCGATATACGCGTTCTCCGCCTATCGCGCAGGATTCGCGCTGATGCTCACCTGGCTCGCCGCGGCGGTGGTGCTCGCGGCGCTCACGCGCGAGTCGCACTGCCGCCAGGCCGGGCACGCGGCATAAGGAGTCAATAAACCTAAAAACGGCGGTTGCTAACCGCAGAGGCGCAGAGACGCAGAGGTAACGCAACGGAAATCGATGAATCGACGGTTCACCAAACTGGAGAATCGTAGAATATTTGTAAGTCGTTGAATTTTCTGTTCTCCGCGTCTCTGCGCCTCCGCGGTTCGCTTTTTCTAGGACAAAACGGGAGCTCGACAACATGGCAACCATCAAGCTATTCGTCTCCAACAGCATGCGCGGCGTCATGAGCGAACTGATACCGCAATTCGAGCGCGCGAGCGGCCACCAGGTCTCGATCAGCTACGACCCGGCGAAGGTGATGATGGAGCGCATCGCGCGCGGCGAGACTGCGGACCTCGCGATCCTTGGCGGCACGGCGATCGAGGACCTCATCGGCAACGGCAAGGTCGCGGCCGGCAGCAAGCGCGCGATCTCCAGTTGCGGCGTCGGCGTCGCCGTGCTCGCGGGCGCGCACAAGCCGGACATCGGCTCGCTGGCAGCCTTCAAGAAGGCGCTGCTCGCCGCCAAATCGGTCGCCTGGACGCAGGAAGGCGTGAGCGGGATGTATTTCACCAAGCTGATCGAGCGCCTCGGCATCGCGGAGCAGTTGAACGCCAAGGCCGTGCGGCGGCCGGGCGGGCTGATCGGCGAACTGGTCGCCGCGCGGAAGGCCGAGCTCGCCATCCAGCAGATCCCCGAGCTGATGGCCGTGCCTGGCATCGAACTCGCCGGCCCATTGCCGCAGGAAATCCAGGTGACGACGGTATCGGTGGCAGGGATCTTCGCCGGATCGCGCGAGCCGGACGCCGCCCGGGCGCTGCTCGACTTTCTCACCACGCCCGCCGCCAAGCGCGTGCTCAAGGCGAAGGGGATGGAGCCGGCCTGAAAAGCAAGGCAAAAGGCAAAAGGAGAAAGGAGAAAGTAAAAACCCGTCAGACAGGCTTTGTTGCCTTTTGCCTTTTGCCTTTTGCCTTTTGCCTTTTGCCTTTTGCCTTTTGCCTTTTGCCTTTTGCCTTAGATGTTCCCCCCGCGCCCGGTCTCGAGTTTGTCGCGCTCACGATCGTGGCGCTGCCCGTCAGTTGGCCCGGATGTCCGCCGCTCTCACGACCTTGCCCCACCGCGCGATCTCGGCTTGCACGTGCTGACCGAGGCGCTCGGGCGTGCCGCCGCCGGGGCTCGCGCCCTGGTCGGCCATCAGCCTGAGGATGTCCGGCGACTGGAGGATACTGTTGACGTCGGCGTTCAACTTCACGACGATGTCGCGCGGCGTTTTCGCCGGTGCGAAGATCGCGAGCCACGTCGTGACCGCGTATCCCGCTACGCCCGCCTCGGCCACGGTCGGCAGCTCGCCCAATCCCTGGAAGCGCTCGGGCCCCGTCACCGCCAGCGGGCGCAGCCGCCCGGCTTTTACTTGCGACAACGATGACCCGAGGCCACCGAACATCACCTGTACCTGGCCCGAGATGAGATCGACCAGCGCCGGCGTGCTGCCCTTGTAGGGCACGTGCACCATGTCGGTACCGGTGAGGTGCTTGAACAGCTCGCCGGCGAGATGGCTCATGGTGCCGTTGCCGGAGGACGCGAAGGTGAGCGCGCCGGGCCGCGCTTTCGCCAGCGCGACCAGCTCCTTGATGGAATTCACCGGCACCGACGGGTGCACCGTGACGATACTCTGCGCCTGCACGGTCAGAATCACCGGCTCGAAATCCTTCACCGGATCGTACGGGAGCTTCTTGTAGACGTTGGGACCGACGCCGTGCGAACTGCTCGTGCCCCACAACAGCGTGTAGCCGTCGGGCGGCGCCTTTGCCACCAGCTCGACGCCGATGGAGCCGCCCGCGCCGGGGCGGTTGTCAATGACCATCTGCTGGCCATAGTGCTCGGCCATCTTCTGCGAGATCGGGCGCGCGTAGACGTCGGTGTTGCCGCCGACGGGGAACGGGATCACGACGCGGACGGCCCTGGACGGATACGCCTGCCCGGAGCTGGTCGACGAGGGCTGTGCGACGACGCCGCCGCACCCAAGGCAAAAGAAAAAAGGAAAAAGTAAAAAAGACTTCCACTTAAGCACAGAACACATCCGTTTTCCGCCTTTCGCCTTTTGCCTTTTGCCTTTTGACTTAAATTTTCCACCCCAGCCATTTGCACACCCCGCGCCCGGTGATCCATTCCTTGTCGCTCGCCGTGAGCCACGGGGTTTCCTCGGTGAGGTACGTCAGGCTCTGCCGGTAGGTGCACGGCAGGCGCGAGAGGTCGCTGCCCCAGAAC
>CAZCGD010000235.1:0-17465 GCA_964498105.1 uncultured Streptomycetaceae bacterium | reverse complement strand
TCCGTCGGCTATTCGCGGCGTGGGCGCTCTTTGCCATCGCCGCGGCGGCGCCAGCCCAGGAGGCGTTCCCAGGCAGGAAGCCGATTGAATTCATCGTGCTGTTCCCGGCGGGCAGTTCCGCCGACGTTACCGCGCGCCTGCTGGCCGAGGGTGTAGCGAAGCATCTCGGCACCATCATCGTGGTGGTGAATCGCCCGGGCGGCGGTGGCGCGGTCGGCTACAAGTACGCCGCGGCGCAGGCGGCCGACGGCCACCACCTGGTGTGGAACTCGAACAATATTTCCACGACCTACCACACGGGCGTGCTGTCGTTCGACTACCGAGCATTCGCGCCGGTGGCGCGGGTGCAGATCGAGACGCCACTGCTGTTCGTGAGAAATGAGGCGCCGTGGAAAAGCCTGCGCGAACTCGTGCAGCAAGCACAGGCCCAGCCCGGCAAGCTGACCATCGGCAACTCGGGCACCGGCAGCCATACCCATTTCTCCTCGGTATGGCTGTTCCGGGCAGCCGGCGCGCGGGTGGTTGACGTGCCGTTCAACGCGGCGCAGGTGGTGCCGAGCCTGCTCGGCGGACACGTCGACGCCGTGGTGCAGTTGCCGGGCGCGCTCGCGGGCCTCGTCAAATCAGGCAACGTGCGCGCGCTGGCCGCCCTGAGCGGGGTGCGCGACCCGGCCATTCCCGACGTGCCAACCGCGCGCGAGCAGGGGGTGAACGCGGTCGCCGAGTTGTGGCGCGGTGTCGCGGCGCCCAAAGGCACGCCGCCGCGCGTCGTGGCCAGGTTGGAGGACGCGATTCGCAGGACGGTCGAGAGCCCCGAGTTCGTCCGTGCCGCCGAGAAGCTGCTGGTCGCGCCGGCATTCCTGCCCGCGGCTGAATTCGGCAAGTTGATCGCGAAGGAAGACGCCGAGATCGCGCAGGCGGTGGGGACGCTGGGCCTGAGACAGGACGCAAAGTAGTTGGATATCGGTGCCGTCAGGGACTACTTCACGGGGCTGCAGCGGACGATCGTCGAGCGGTTGACCGCGGTGGATGGCCGGCCGTTCCGGCGCGACGAGTGGGCGCGGCCCGCAGGCGGCGGCGGCATCACGCAACTGCTCGAAGACGGAGCCGTTTTCGAGCGCGCCGGCGTCAACCTCTCGTGCGTCTTCGGAGCCAAGCTGCCGCCGTCGGCCAGCGCCGGCCGGCCGGAACTTGCCGGCCGCTCGTTCCGGGCGCTGGGGGTGTCGCTGGTGCTGCATCCCCGCAATCCGCACGTGCCTACCGTGCACCTGAACGTGCGCTGCTTTCTCGCGGAACAGGACGGCGCCGCGCCGGTCTGGTGGTTCGGCGGCGGCACGGACTTGACGCCCTATTACGGCTACGCGGAGGACGCGCGGCATTTCCACCGGGCCTGCCGCGATGCGCTGGCGCCGTTCGGCGCCGAGCGCTATCCGCGCTATAAAAAATGGTGCGACGACTATTTCTATCTGCAGCACCGCGGCGAGCCGCGCGGCGTCGGCGGCGTGTTCTACGACGACCTCAGCGAGCCCGATTTTGACACCTGTTTTGCGTTGACGCGCAGCGTGGGGGACGGATTTCTCGCAGCCTACCTGCCGCTACTCGAGCGGCGCAGGGACCTGCCCTACGGCGAGCGCGAGCGCGCGTTCCAGGCCTACCGCCGTGGCCGCTACGTCGAGTTCAACCTGGTCTACGACCGCGGCACACTGTTCGGGTTGCAGTCGGGCGGGCGCACCGAGTCGATCCTCATGTCGCTGCCGCCGCGGGCAGAATGGCGCTACGACTGGAAGCCCGAGCCGGGCAGCCCGGAGGAGAAGCTCTACACCGAATTTCTGATTCCAAGGAACTGGGCGGACTGAAGACAATGTTAAATGTTGAATGCTAAATGTTAAGTTAGCCGCCGCCCAACATTTAGAACTCAACATTCAAAATTCAACATTCAAAATTCAAAATTCGGCGCCGCCAGGCGCCGTCAAAACCAGCTTTTCAGCGCCCTCACCCGCGCCAGGATCTTCTGGCTGACCAAGCCCGCGGGTTTTGCCGGGGCGACCTGGTGCTGGTGGGTGAGATGCGGATTCTGCTTGAACGACTGGTAGCGGGTCAACGCCGCCTGCGCGTGCTGCTTGAGCAGTTCCGGATTCAGCGGCTTGTTGATGAAGCGGAAAATCTGCGCCTGGTTGATAAGCTCGATCACCAGCTCCGAGTCAGAGGCCTCTGCCAGCACGATGACCAGTATTTCCGGGTGCGCCTGCTTCAGCAGCTTGAAGGTGGCGATGATTTCATCGCTGCCTTTCACGAGGTCGGCGATGATGAGCGCAGTTTCGCGCGTTTCGAGCTGGCTGAGGCCTTCGTCGAGGTGCTGCGCCTGGTAGACCGGACAGGCGCCGCCCACCAGCCGCTTGACGCTGCTGAACACCTCGCCCTGCGCATCGATCACCAGCACGCCCGCTTCCATCGTTTCGGGAACGATGGGCGGCGTGGCGGCGGTCTCTGCCAGTTCGAGCGCGATCGCCGCCGCCGCGGCGACTGTTTTCTGGATTTCCTGGTTGTCCCACGGCTTGGAGATGAAGCGGAACACCTCGCCGTCGTTGACCGAGCCGACGATGGCCGCGAGGTCGGAGTAGCCGGTCAGCAGCATTCTCACCGTCATCGGCGCCACTTCCTTCACCTGGCGCAGCAGTTCGACGCCGGTCATCTCCGGCATGCGCTGGTCGCTGATCACGACATGCGGCTGGAATTTCTTCACGATCTCGACCGCTTCGCTGCCGTTGGTCGCGGTGAAGACGCGGTAGTTCAGCCGGAACACCGAGCGCAGCGCCGCCAGTATCCGCTCCTCGTCATCGACAAACAGGATGCGCGTTTTCCCGCCGGAGGCAGTCTTGGTCGGCGCCTCAACCGGCGCGTCGGCCTGGGCCTGCTGCAGACCCGCCAGCAAGCGCGCCGCCTGGATCAGCTTGGGATCGATGCGCTGGGTGGGTTCGTCCGCCAGGGCGCCGGTCGGCTCGCGCCGGGCCTGCCGCAGGCTCGCCGCGATGCCCTGCAGGAATGCGTCGGAGAACTCCCTGGCGTCCTGGAAGCGGTCTTCCTGCTTCTTGGAGAGGGCCTTCTGCACCGCCCAGTCGAGCTGCGCCGAAATCCTGGGATCCTGCTCCGAGGGATTGGGCGCCTGCTCCTTCAGCGCCTGCCGCATGACTTCGGCGTTGTTGCCAATGAAAGGCCGGCGGTTCGTCAGCAACTCGTAGGCGATGACGCCGACGGAATAGAGGTCGCTGCGCGCGTCGATGTCGGTGCCGAGGAACTGCTCGGGCGCCATGTAACCCGGCGAGCCCATGATCTCGCCCACCTGGGTGAGCGTGGAGGAGTCGATGCGCGCGATGCCGAAATCGGTGAGCTTCAGGCGCCCGTCGTCGTTCAGCAGGATGTTGGAGGGCTTGATGTCGCGGTGGACCACGCCCTGCGCATGCGCGTAGCCAAGCCCGTCCAGCAGCTGGCGCACGAGTTCGCCGACCTCCTTCAGCCCGAAGCGCGCCTGGTTCTGCACGTGGTGGAACAGGGACTGGCCATGCACCAGCTCCATCACGATGTACGCGATGTCCATGTCCTCGCCGTAGTCGTAGATCGCGGCGATGCGCGGATGGGTAAGCCGCCCCACGGCTTGCGCTTCGTGGCGGAAGCGCGTCAGCACGTACTGCAGGTCCGTGGGATCGAGCGTGGACTTGGTGATGGTCTTGATCGCCACCGGGCGCTGGATTGCAGGATCGAAAGCGCGGTAGACGATGCCCATGCCGCCCTGGCCGAGCACGCCCTGGACTTGATACTTGCCGATGGTGGTGAGATTTTTCATGGTGAGGGGACGGCGCGTTGCGCTTAGACTGCGGCGGGCGTCGGTTCCGGGGGCATCAACGGTAGCACTACCGTGAAGCGGGTGCCAACTCCCGGATTGGAGGCGACGCTGATGCGCCCGCCGTGCTGCTCGACGATCTTGTAGACGATCGAGAGCCCGAGCCCGGTGCCCTTGCCGACCTCCTTGGTAGTGAAGAAGGGGTCAAAGATCTTGGGCAGGATCTCCGGCGCGATGCCCTTGCCGTTGTCGGCCACCTCCACCGCAATGTGCCGGTCGCCCTCGCGGCGCGTAGTGATCGTGATCAGGCCGGGCCCGGGGTCGATCGCCTGGGCGGCGTTGGTGATGAGGTTCAAGAACACCTGGTTGATCTGGGACGGCGAGCAGGTGAGCGGCGGGATGTCGCCGAAGTTCTTTTTGACCGCATGGTGCTTCAGCTCGTGCCGGGCCAGCATCAGCGCGCTGTCGAGGCCTTCGTTCAGGTTGAAGCTCCCCACCTTGCTGCGATCGAGCCGCGAGAAGTTCTTGAGGTTGGTCACGATCTCCGATATCTGCGCGATGCCGTACAACCCGTCCTTCGCCAGTGACTGCAGGTCATCGGTGACGTGGTGCGCCTGAAGTTGCGCGACCAGCCGTTCGGTGAGGCCGAACTGGTCGGCGAGTTCCTCGGGCCTGGCTGCGCCGGTGCGCAGCAGCTCGAGCAGTTTCTCGGTCTCGGCGATCAGCCGCGCCAGGTCCGGCAGCTTGCTCGTCACCGAGCCGAGGCTGTTCTTGACGTAAGCGAGCGGGGTGTTGATCTCGTGTGCCACCCCGGCCACCATCTGGCCAAGGGAAGCCATCTTCTCGTTCTGGATCAACTGCGACTCCGATTCCTTCAACTGTCGCAGCGCATCCGACAGCTCGCGGGTGCGCTCGGTGACGCGCCGCTCCAGTCCCTCGTTCGCGGCGTTGAGCAGGCGGTAGCTGACGATCAGGCGCGTTGCGAGATAGCCGAGCAGGATCAGCAACGCGCCGGAGTAGGCGACGAGGTAGGCGCGGTAGAGTTCCTGCTCGACGAGCGCGGCCTCCAGTTCGCGCGAGAACGCGCCGGTGAGGCTGTCGACGCGCGGGCCCGCGGTGAGGAACGACAGCTTCACGTAGAGCGCCTGCTCGTCCGGTTGCGCTGCGAGCAGTTGCTTGACTCGGGCATCCAGGCGGGCGAGGCCGGCGCGCAGCGCCGGCGGCAGCCGCGATGCCGCCCGGCGCAGGTCGGCGGCGACCGTTTCGACAAGCTGGAACTGCTTGTCGCCCGCCGCGAAGTAGTACTGCTGGGTTTCGGCGATCAGCTGGACGGCCGCGCTTTCCGCTGCCACCAGCCGCTCGCGCTCGCGGAAGTCCTGCCACGAACCGCGCACCAGCCCCGCGATCTCGGCGTCGGACGCGAGCACCTGCGACAGGGCCTGCTTGGCGGCGGCGTTCGCCTGCTTGAACTTATCCATCAACCCCGCCTTCTGGGAGAACGCGCGCGCGAGGTCGGGCAGGCCGCCCTTGAGCACCGGGCTGTCAAGCGCCTGCGCGGCGGCGGCGAGATCCCGCTCAATGCGGGCGAGCGCCACGCCGGGGTCGGGGGACAGCGATTGCGGCTGGGAGAAATCGCTGCGCGTGCGCAGGATCTCCACGTCCCAGCGCGCGTCGATCTCCTTCAGTTCCCGCAGCAGTCCCAGCGCTTCGTTCTGGCGCTTGAAATCGGCGCCCTGGGTCTGGTAGTAGAGAAACCCGAGCGCGGCGGCGAGCGCCGCGGTAGCGCCGGCAAGCAGACACTGGCGCGCGAACCCCCCCGTCAGCAGGCGCGGCAGGCGGGTTGCGGTGGCGATCGACGCTGGCATTGCGCGCTTACTCGCCGAGATAGGCCTGCCGCACCCGGGGGTCGGCTAGCAGTTGCGGCGCGCCGGCGGCAAGGGAAATCAGGCCGCTCTCCATCACGTAGCCGCGATGGCAGGTCTCGAGCGCGAGCCGGGCATTCTGCTCCACCAGCAGCAGGGTCACGCCCTCGGCGGCGATCGCGCGTATGGTTTCGAAAATTTTCTGCACCATGAGTGGCGCCAGCCCCATGCTGGGTTCATCGAGCAGCAGCAGGCGCGGCCGGCTCATGATGGCGCGGCCAATTGCCAGCATCTGTTGCTCGCCCCCCGACAGCGTACCGCCGAGTTGCCGGCGCCGCTCGGCTAGCCGCGGCAGCAGGCCGTAAACGCGGTCGAAATCTGCAGCGATACCCGCCGCGTCACGCCGGGTGTAGGCGCCCATCGCCAGGTTCTCCTCCACGGTGAGCCGCCCGAACACGCCGCGCCCCTCGGGCACCAGCGCCAGTCCTCGACGGACCAGCTCGAACGCCGGGCGCGCTGTTATGTCCTCGCCATTATAGTGGATACGCCCGGCGGCCGGCCGCAGCAACCCGGCGAGCGCCTTCAGCGTCGTCGTCTTGCCGGCGCCGTTGGCGCCGATCAACGTAACGAGTTCGCCTTTGCCCACCTCGAGGTCGATGCCCTTGACGGCGTTGATGCCGCCGTAGCAGACCTGCAGTCCCCTCACGCTAAGCAAGCGCGCCTCCCAGGTAGGCCTCGATCACGGCGGCGTCGCGCTGCACCGCTGCCGGCGCGCCCTCGGCGATCTTCCTGCCGTAGTCGAGCACGGCCACGCGGTCGCACAGCCCCATCACGAGCTTCACGTCGTGCTCGATCAGCAGCAGCGTGACGCCGTCGCCGCGAATGCGCTCGAGCAACCGCTTCAAATCCGCGGTCTCCGTCGCGTTCATGCCGGCGGCGGGCTCATCGAGCGCGAGCAACCGGGGCTCGGTCGCCAGCGCGCGCGCGATTTCGAGCCGGCGCTGGTCGCCGTAGGCGAGGCTGTGAGCGGGTTCCGCGGCGCGGCCGGCGATGCCGGTGTACTCGAGCAGCGCGCGGGCGCGGTCCGCGATCGCCGCCTCCTCGGCGCGCGTCGCCGCGTCGCGCAGCACGGCGCCGGTCACGCCGGCGCGCGTGCGCGCGTGGCGCCCCACCATCACGTTCTCAAGCACGCTCATGTTGGCGAACAGGCGTATGTTCTGGAACGTGCGGGCGATGCCGCGCTCCGCCACCTGGTGCGGTTTCATCCCGGTCAACCGCCTGCCGTCAAACGTGAATTCGCCGGCGTCCGGCGGGTAGAGGCCGGTCAGCACATTGAAGAGCGTGGTCTTGCCGGCGCCGTTGGGCCCGATCAGACCAAAGATTTCGCCGCGCCCGACCGTGAGCGAAACCGCCGCCAGCGCGGCCAGCCCGCCGAAGCGCTTGCTGATGGCGGCGGCCTCGAGCAGCGCGCCGCTGCCGGTTGGCGGGGTCATGCGCGCCCGTTGTCCCCGCCGCCGGCGGCGAGCTCGCGCCGCCGCAGCGTCGAGGGCCACAGCCCGGAAGGCCGCAGCAACATGACCAGGATCAACGCCAGGCCGAACACCAGCAACCGCAGATCCGCCGGGTCGGCGAGCACGCGGCCGAAGAGCGCCTGCTGCAGCGGCCCCAGGTAGCGCAGCGCCTCCGGCAGCACTACCAGCAGCACGGCGCCGAGGATCACACCCGGTATGTGGCCCATGCCGCCCAGCACCACCATGCACAGGATCATGATGGATTCGATGATGGTGAAGCTCTCGGGGCTGACGAAGCCCTGGAAGCCGGCGAACAGGCCGCCCGCAACGCCGCCGAAGCTGGCGCCCATGGCGAAGGCGAGGAGCTTCACGTTGCGGGTGTTGATGCCCATCGCCGCCGCCGCCACCTCGTCCTCGCGAATCGCCACCCAGGCGCGCCCGATACGCGAATTCTCAAGCCGCAGCGAGACGAAGACCACGGCCAGCGTGAGCAGGAGAAACAGGTAGTAATAGTTATAGACCGCGGGGAAAGTGAAACCGAGGAAGGAATGCGCCTGCGCCAGGGAAAATTCGCCGACGCGGATGGGGTCGATCAGGTTCACGCCCTGGGGGCCGTTGGTGATGTTGACCGGCGCGTCGAGATTGTTGAGGAAGATGCGGATGATCTCGCCGAAGCCCAACGTGACGATGGCGAGGTAATCGCCGCGCAGGCGCAGCGTGGGCGCGCCAAGCAGCACGCCGCAGATGCAGGTCACGACCGCCCCCAGCGGCAAGAGCAGCCAGAACGGCAGGTGCAGGCCAAAGTGCGGGGAGGCGAGCAGCGCGTAGCAGTAGGCGCCCACGGCGAAGAAGGCGACGTAGCCGAGATCGAGCAGCCCGGCATAGCCGACCACGATGTTGAGCCCCAGCGCGAGCATGATGTAGAGCAGCGCAAAAGCGACGATGCGCACCCAGCTGCGACCGAGAGCCCAGTCGGTAACGAACGGCAGCACAACCAGCAGCGCCGCGAGCGCGATGTAGACGGCCCACACCGCTCGAGGGTCACGCCGCAGGCGCTGCCACCGACCGGTGAGATCAGCCATCGCGCGACCCCATTGAGTGAATCGTGAATCGTGAATCGGAAATCGTGAAACCCACGGCCTGCGAGAAGTGCACGATTGACGATTTGCGATTAACCATTTACGACCTCTCGGCTACCCGCTCGCCGAGCAATCCCGAGGGCCGGAACACCAGCACCAGGATCAGCACCAGGAAGGCGAACACGTCCTGGTAATGACTGCCGAGGAAGCCGCCGGTGAGCGGTCCGATGTAGCCGGCGCCGAAGCTCTCGATCATCCCCAGCAGCAGCCCGCCCAGCATGGCGCCGGCAATGTTGCCGATCCCGCCCAGCACCGCCGCGGTGAACGCCTTCAACCCCAGCATGAAGCCCATGAAGTAGTGCGCGACGCCGTAGTAGGCGGCCACCAAGATCCCGGCCACTGCGGCGAGCGCCGAGCCGATGACGAAGGTGAGGGAGATCACGGTATTGACGTTGACGCCCATCAACCCCGCCACCTCGGGATTCTGCGAGGTGGCGCGCATCGCGCGCCCGAGCCGCGTGCGGTGCACCAGCCACAGCAGCCCCGCCATGATGAGCGTGGCGAGGGCGACGATGAACAGCTGCAGGTCGTTCACGGTGGCGCCGGCGAAATGATGCGGCGTGTCCGGCAGCAGCGCCGGGAAGGAATGGTACTGGCGCCCCCACACGATCATCGCCGCATTCTGCAGCACGATCGACACGCCGATCGCGGTGATGAGGACGGCGAGGCGCGGCGCCTGGCGCAGCGGGCGGTAGGCGATGCGCTCGATGGCGTAGCCCAGCGCCATGCACACCGGGATCGCCGCCGCCAGGCCGACCGCGGCAATCAGCGGGCCGGGCAGCGGCACTCCACTGCCGATGAGGAGCTGAATCACGGTGAGCGCCACCAGGGCGCCGATCATCACCACCTCCCCGTGCGCGAAGTTGATCAGTCCGAGGATGCCGTAGACCATGGTGTAGCCCAGCGCGACCAGCGCGTAGATCGCGCCCAGCACGATGCCGTTGACGAGCTGCTGGAGAAAAATGTCCACTGCGCGGGATCCTGGACGCTATACGCAAAAACGGCACCCGCAGGTGCCGTTTGCTACGTGGGACGCGGCGCTCACCACGTCATGCTACTTTTTCTCCGCGGCGGCCGCGGTGCCGCCGACGGTCTCGAGCGCCTGCCACTTGCCGCCCTTCACGATGTAGAGCGTGACCGGACCGTTCTTCAGGTCGCCTTTGTCGTCGAAGGCGATCGGGCCGGAGACGCCTTGCCGGCTGGTCTTTGCGAGCTCGGGCAGATATTTCGCCGGAGCGGTGGAGTTGGCCTTGACCATGGCTTCCATCAGCGTCATCGCGGCGTCGTAGGCGAACGGCGCGTAGATCTGGATCTGCCCGTACTTGGCGGTGAACCGGTCGGCAAAGCTCTTGCCGCCCGGCATCTTGTCGAGGGGCAGCCCGGGAGAAGACGCGATGGTGCCCTCGGCGGCCGCGCCGGCGAGCTTGACGAATTCCTGACTCTGCGCGCCATCGCCACCGAGCAGCCCGGCCTTGATGCCGAGCGACCTCATCTGCGCCGCCATCGGCCCGGCCTGCGCGTCCATGCCGCCGAAGAACACGAGGTCCGGCTGCTTGCCCTTGACGTTGGTGAGGATGGCGCGGAAGTCGGTGGAGCGGTCGTTGGTGTATTCACGCCCCACGATGGCGGCGCCCCCGGCCTTCGCCGCTTTCTCGAACTCATCGGCCAGGCCCTGGCCGTAGGCGGTGCGGTCGTCGATGATGGCGATTTTCTTCACGCCGAGCTTGGTCAGCGCGTACTCGCCCAGCGTCTTGCCCTGTTGCACGTCGTTCGCCATCACGCGGAAGGCGCCCTTGTAGCCTTGCTGGGTGTACTTGGGATTGGTCGCCGACGGCGACACCTGCGGGATGCCGGCGTCGTGGTAGATCTTGGAGGCCGGGATCGTGGTGCCGGAGTTGAGATGCCCGATCACGCCGGCGACTTTGGCGTCCACCAGTTTTTGCGCGACGATCGTGCCGGTCTTCGGGTCGGCCTGGTCGTCCTCGCTTACCAGCTCGAACTTCACTTTCACGCCGCCGATCGTCAGGCCCTTGGCATTCATCTCCTCGATGGCGAGCCGCGCGCCGTTGTCATTGTCCTTGCCGAGGTGCGCCTGCGGGCCGGTCAACGGCGACACCTGGCCGATTTTGACGACGACTGCCGCTCCCGGTTGCGGCGCATCTTTGCCGCAACCAGCGAGCAACAACGCGAGTGTGAAGGTGAGGCCGGTGACGATGACGGGCTTGCGGACCATGTCGGCTCCCTTGTGATAAATCGTTGTTGCTAATAGGGAAATCATTATCGCCAGGAGTTTGTCGGACTTAGGGCCGACAAACTCCTCATGCAAAGACCGCCTGCACGAAAAAGGATGGAAGAGTCGTGAAAAATTCATTACCAAGCAGCTTGCGTGCTCATTGTAGGCGAAGCGGGGTCGCAATGCCGGGTCTCATGAAAGTCCGACAAGCTGCTAGGCCGACAAATTCCTTAGGCAAGACCGCCTGCTGGAATCTGAACCCATCAAAAAAAGCCGGGGCGCCGGCTTTTTTGCCGCGGCTTACTTGATGGAGAGGATCCACTGCACCATGGTCTTGATATCGTCATCCTTCAGGTGCGCGTTGGCCATCATCGGGATGTCGCCCCACACGCCCTTGCCGCCTTCCTTCACTTTCTTGATCAGGCCCGCCTCCGCGTTCTTGTCCTTGCGGTACTTGTCGGCGATCTCCTTGAGGCCCGGCCCGACCAGTTTCTTGTCCATGGTATGGCAGGCGAAACAGCCGCTCGCCTTGCTGAGGGCTTCGGCGTTCTTGGCGTCGGCGGCGTGCGCGCCCGCGGCGACGGTTGCCGCAGCCACGGCGGCGAGCAGGGTGATGATGGTTTTCATAGTTGAGCTCCTGGGTGGTTTCTGGCGAAAAGCTTGCGCATTCTAGCAGGAATTTGTCGAACATCAGTCCGACAAATTCGCTACGGAACCGACCCGATTATTGCGGGTGAAGCGCTTACGCCTGGTCCGCTCCGGCGGATAACACGCGCTCAAGTTCCCCAAGATCCGCCACGGGTGGCAGACACGTAACTCCGCGGCAGATCCAGGCGTTGACACCGCCTGCAGGAGCGGCTTTGTCCAGGACCGGCGGCAGCCCCGCCCGGCCTGCGGGAATTGCGATGACGAGCGTAGCGGGTCGGTAGGTGCGCGCGAGTACCCTCTGCCAGCGGGCGAGGTCTTCCTGGTCACCGCGCAGGACGATGGTCTGTGGCGGCGCGAGGTACTCGTCAAGCGCGGTGGCGAGACTGACAAAGCCGCCTGGCTGGCGCTCGACGGCGGGGCAGAAGAGTTGCAAGGTGCGCTCGGCGGCCGCCAGGTAGCGCGGCTCGCCGACCAGATGCCCCAGCCGCTGCAGGACGAACGCCGCCATGCCGTTGCCGGAGGGCGTCGCATTGTCGTGGCCGGGCTTGGCGCGGTGTATGAGCTGTTCGTGGTCGTGGGACACGAAGAAAAAGCCGCCCGCTGCGCGGTCCTCGAACTGCTCGAGCATGACGTCGGCCAGCGCGCGCGCGAACTCGAGGTCGGCGGCGCGAAACTCCGCCTGCATCAGCTCGAGCAGCGCGTCCACCAGAAAAGCGTAATCGTCGAGGTAGGCGTTGAGGTGCGCGTGCCGGTCCTTGTAAGTCGCAAGCAACTTGCCGCCATGCCACAGGGTGCCGTGAATGAAATCCGTCGCGCGGCGGGCGGAGGCAAGCCACTCGGGCCGGCCGAATACGCGCGCGGCGCGGGCCATGCCCTTCACCATCAGCGCGTTCCAGCTCGTCAACACCTTCTCGTCGCGGCCGGGCCACACACGCTTCACACGCACGGCGAGGAGCTTTGCCCGCGCCGCTTCGAGCCGTTGCTCGCATTCCGCCAACGGCACGCCCAGCGACCTGGCTACGGCGTCGAGCGGCCGCATCACTCGAAAGTGCCAGTGACGGGCCTCGAAGTTGGGCGTGCCGTCGAGCCCGTAGTGCGGCTCGACCACGGCATATTCGTCCGGCGTGAGGAGGTTTTTCACCTCCTCCGGCGTCCACACGTAGAACTTGCCCTCCTCGTGCTCGGAGTCGGCATCGAGCGAGGAGTAGTAGCCGCCCTCCGGAGACTGCATGTCGCGGATGATCCAGTCCGCGGTTTCTGCCACGACCTTCCTGAACCGCGGCGCCTGCGTCACGAGCCAGGCGTCGCTGTAGAGCGTGGTGAGCGCCGCGTTGTCGTAGAGCATCTTCTCAAAGTGCGGGATGCTCCAGTGTTCGTCCACGCTGTAGCGACAGAAGCCGCCACCCACATGGTCGTAGAGGCCGCCTTCCGCCATCTTTACCAGCGTCAGCTGCGGGATCGCCAGGCCCGGCTCGCTGCCGTCCTGCGCGTGGCGCCGCAGGCAGAATGCGAGCTCGAACGGGTGCGGGAACTTGGGCGCGCGGCCGATGCCGCCGTGCACGTCGTCGAACACCTGCGCGAACTCGCGCACCGCGGCAGCGAGCGGCGCGCGCTTCAGCTCTCGCCCGGCGCCCGGCGCGGGCAACGTGCGCGAGAAGGCCTCGAGCAGCGCCGCGTTCTGCTGCGCGATTTCCCCGCGCTGGTCGCGGTAGGCCGCAGCGATGCGCGGTAGCAGATCGAGAAATCCGGCCATGCCGTGGCGGCCGTGCTTGGGGAAGTAGGTGCCGCCGAAGAACGGCGTGCCGTCGGGCATCAGGAACAGCGTGAGCGGCCAGCCGCCGCTCCGTTGCGTCAGCATCGCATGCGCGGTCTGATAGATCTGGTCGAGGTCGGGGCGCTCCTCGCGGTCCACTTTGATGTTGACGAAATGCCGGTTCATCTCCGCCGCCACCTGCGGGTCCTCGAACGACTCGTGCGCCATGACGTGGCACCAGTGACAGGCGGAATAACCGATCGAGAGCAGGATAGGCTTGTCCTGGGCGCGCGCGAGGCCGAGCGCCTCCTCGTCCCACGGCTGCCAGTCCACGGGGTTGTCAGCGTGCTGCTGCAGGTAGGGCGAGGTCTGGCTGGCGAGGCGGTTGGGCATGCAAACGCGGGCGCGCGAGGCGGGCTCAACCAATTTTGGCACAACGCGCGCCCTCAAGTTCCAAGTTCAAAGTTCCAAGTTCAATGTTCCGAGTTCCGAGTGCAAAGTTCCAAGTTCCAAGTTCAATGTTCCGAGTTCCGCGTTCAAAGTTGAACTTCGTACTCGAGCGTCGTCCAACCTTGAACCCAGAACGCGCGTTGCAAGCGGTGGATCAGCGCGCTTCAGCGATGGCCTGCAGCGTTGCCTGGTACTGCGCGAGCCGCGGGCCGCCGATGTCGACTGCGCGCCGAGCCGCCACCAGCGCCTCGTCGCGCCGGTGCAACTCGAGCAGCGCCTGGGCGAGATTGTTCCACGCATCGGCTGCGCCGGGATGCCGGCGCGTCGCTTCGCGGTAGGCCGCCTCGGCGCCAGCGAGGTCGCGTAGCACGTAGGCGGCATTGCCCTGCCCGATGCGCGCCGGCAGGTTGTCCGGCCAGCGTTCGAGCGCCGTTTGATAGGCGCGGCGTGCGGCGCCAGGTGCGACCCGTTCGAGGGCCACCACCGAAACGACGTAACGGTCTTCAGTGGCAGTCACCGGCAGCTGCTCCGGCGGCAGCGTCACCATTGCCCAGTGCTCGCCGCGCGCCCAGGTGCGCTCGAAGGTGGCGAGCGGCAGCACCAGCCGGCGCGTCGTGCCGGAGCGCAACAGGATCTCCTCGCGCGGCAGGTCGTAGCCCACGACCACCGCGTAATGCCAGAGCGGCGCGAAGCCGAAGGCGAGGTTTTGCAACACGATCACCGGCGTGCCGGCGGCCACTTCCTGGAGCAGGTCGGCCAGCCGCGGCGCCAGGCGGTAGGCCGTCAGCCCGTGGCGCCGCGTGGCCGCGAGCATTTCCACCTGCAGCGACCCCTCCCGTGCCGGTAGAAAGACCTGCGGCACCAGTGCTTCCGGCGAGGTCGCTACCCCGGCATACACCAGCGTGGTTGCCAGCGCGGCCGGGCCGCATTGGTAATCCTCCTGCGGGTAGAACGGGACGGCCGCAAGCTCGCTGCGCGCCGGCGTGGCCGCCGGCAGCTGCGCTGGCAGCGCGGCCAGCTGCGGCGTGGCACAGCCGGCGGCCAGCAGGACGGCACCAAACAAAACCCCCGCCAGAGCGGGGGTTGGCGGCAGGCGGACCAATGCTACTTCTGTATCGGCTTGGTGAACGGAAACACCTTGGTAAAGCCGAGAATGTCGGTGATGAGCAGGACGATGAAAACGAACAACGCCACGCCCAGAGGGTCGGTGCCGCCGGCGGGCAGCTTGCCTATCCGGCCAGCCAGCGCCGCGACCTCATCATCGCTCAACGCGTCGACGCGGGCGCGCGCCGCGGCGGGATCCACGCCGAACTCCTGCAGCCGGGCCCGCACGTCGTCGCGGTCGAGGAAGCTCCGGACCTGGTTGCGCTCGACGCCGGCGGTGACCTGGTCCGTGGTCACGATGCCCGCCATTGACGGCACGGGCATGGACATGCCGAGGGTGCAAACGATGAGTGCGCGCGCGACGCACCGATTAAACGTGTTCATGTTGTTACCTCTCGAGAGTAAAGGTGTTCATATTGTTACCGCCTGCGTCTCTTGGAGCAAGACCGAAACGGTGCGCCGGAAACCCTCGCCGGCTGTCGCCACGCGGCGACAGTATTCCGCTCCCGTCATTTCTTTTTCATGCGCGGCGCTGCGTTTCGGTGCCGGGGAACGCTTCCAGCCGGCGCTGCAGGGCAGCGAGGGCGTCGCGCGTGCGCGCGAGCTCGCGCAATATTTCATCGTGCGTGACCGGGTCGCGCAGTTCCTCGAGTTCCGCGGTCTTGCTGGCCTCGAGGTTGTTGATGACCACGGCGATGAAGAGATTCAACATGACGAAAGTGCCGATGAGCACGAAACTGACGAAGTAGACCCACGACCACGGGAAGGCCTCCATCGCCGTGTCCATGACCTCGACCCAGCCCTCCAGCGTCACCATCTGGAAGAGCGTCAGCAGCGCCGCGCCGAGCGTGCCCCAGTGCTCCGCGTCGTGCTCGTGAAACAGGTGGAAGCCGGTGACCGCGTAGATGTAGAAAATGATGCTCATCAGCAGCATGACGTGGCCCATGCTGGGAATGGAGCGCACCAGGGTGGCGACGATCAGCCGCAATTGCGGCACCCCCGATACCAGCCGCAGCACGCGCAGTACCCGGACCAGCCGCGCCACCAGCGCGTACTCACCGGTCGCGGGAATCAGCGACAACACGACGACCGAGAAATCGAAAAGATTCCAGCCGTTGCCGAAGTAAAGACCGAATCGGGGCGCCACCGCGGCGAGCTTCAGCACTACTTCGATGATGAAGATTCCGAGGATGATATTGTTCCCGAGATGCAGCCAGCCGTCGTAGGTCTCGACAAAATCCTTCGAGGTTTCGAGCCCGATGAGGACGCCGTTGAAGAGAATGAGCCCGATCATCCACGGCTCGAACCAGCGGGCGTCGACGATGCGTTGCGCAAAGGCTTTCATGGCGCGTCCTCAGTCGGTTACCGCGCCGCGGGAGGCAGTCGACACCAGCTTGATGTATTTCGCCAGCACGCCGCGGGTGTAGCGCGGCTGCGGCTGTTTCCACTTCTTCCTGCGCGCCGCCAGCGCCTTTGCCGGGACGTTGAGCTGGATCAGGCGCTTCACCGCGTCGATGGTTATGGAGTCGCCTTCCTTCACCAGCGCGATCGGGCCGCCCTCGAACGCTTCCGGCGCGACGTGGCCGACCACCATGCCCCAGGTGCCGCCGGAAAAGCGCCCGTCGGTAATGAGGCCGACCGACTCGCCCAGGCCCTGGCCGATCAATGCCGCGGTCGGCGCCAGCATCTCCTGCATGCCGGGGCCGCCCTTGGGACCCTCGTAGCGGATCACGATCACGTCGCCCGCCCGGATCTTCTTTGCCATGATCGCGTCCATGCACGCATTTTCAGAGTCGAACACGCGCGCGGGCCCGGTGATCTTCGGCGATTTGAGCCCGGTGATCTTGGCGACGCAGCCTTCCGGCGAAAGGTTGCCCTTGAGGATGGCGAGGTGGCCGTGAGGATACAGAGGATTGTTCCACGGCCGGATCACATCCTGGTCGCGCCGCGGCGCGTCCGGCACGTCCTTCAGTTCCTCCGCCATGGTGCGCCCGCCGATCGTCAGGCAATCGCCGTGGATGAGGCCGTGACTGAGCAACATCTTCAGCACCTGGGGCACGCCGCCCGCGCGATGGAAGTCCACCGCCACGTAGCGGCCGGAAGGCTTGAGATCGCACAGCACGGGGACTTTCTTCCGCATGCGCTCGAAGTCGTCGATCGTCCACTTGACGCCCGCGGCGTGCGCGATCGCGAGGTAATGCAGCACCGCGTTGGTCGAGCCGCCGGTCGCCATGATCAAGGCGACCGCGTTCTCGATGCTCTTGCGTGTCACTATGTCGCGCGGCTTGATATCCCGCTTGATCGCCTCGACCAGCATGCGCGCGGACGCGGCGGCCGAATCCGCTTTCTCCGGGTCGGGCGCGGCCATCTGCGAGGATCCCGGCAGGCTCATGCCGAGCGCCTCGAACGAGGAGGACATGGTGTTCGCGGTGTACATGCCGCCGCAGGCGCCAACGCCGGGGCAGGCGTTCTTCTCGATGCCGGTGAAATCCTCGTCGCTCATCTTGCCGGCGGCGTAGGCGCCGACCGCCTCGAAGGCGGACACTACGGTCAAGTCCTTGCCCTTCCATTTGCCCGGCTTGATGGTGCCGGCGTAGACGTAGATGCCGGGCACGTTCATGCGCAGCATCGCGATCATGCCGCCCGGCATATTCTTGTCGCAGCCGCCGCACACCAGCACCCCGTCCATCGCCTGGCCGTTGACCGCGGTCTCGATGGCATCGGCGATCACTTCGCGCGAGACCAGCGAGTACTTCATCGCCTCCGTGCCCATGCCGATGCCGTCGGTCACCGTCGGCACGCCGAACACCTGTGGCATCGCCCCCGCTTCCTTCAACGCCGCCAGCGCGCGGTCCACCAGCGGCTGGATGCCGGCGTTGCACGGGTTCATCGTCGAGTGCCCGTTGGCGACGCCGACGATGGGCTTC
>CAZCGD010000234.1:0-1894 GCA_964498105.1 uncultured Streptomycetaceae bacterium | reverse complement strand
GCGTGGAGTATCAGTTCCTCGCGCAGCAGCTTGGACTCCTCCTCGCCAATGCGCACGTAGGTGCCATTGACGCTTTGATCGATGAGTACGAACTTGCCGCTGCGGATCTCGATGCGCGCATGCCGGCGCGAAGTCTTCTCGTCCGCAATGACGATGTCACAGGTGGCATCGCGCCCCAGGATAAAAGAAATCGGCTCGCCGCTGTCGAGTTGGATCTCTCTCCCGGCGTACTTCAACACCAGGCGCGCGGAGCGGGGCCCGGCGCCGAACTGCGTGCCGACGATCGTGTAAGTGTCCTCGTCCTGCCACAGCAGCTCGTAGATCGTAAGGTCTTCCCGCTTGCCCCGGATGGTGAAGCGCCCCAGGACACGAACCTTGTCGCGCAGCGGGCCGGACAGGGTGGCAACAGTGTCCTCGGTAGTGATCACCTGACCGGCCGTGGCCATGGCGGCGGCGCGGGCGGCGACGTTGACCGAGTCGCCGAACAGGTCGCCGGAATTCTCGATGACGGGCCCGAAGTGGCAACCCACGCGAATGGCGAGCGCCGGTTGACCGGACGTCTCTTGCCGGGACACCCAATCCTGCATGATGCGGGCCGCGCCCAGCGCCGCATCCGCGCTCTCGAACAGGCACATCAGCTCGTCGCCGATCCGCTGAATGACACGCCCGCTGGCTTCCTCCACGCGCGCCCGCAGCGCCTCGAGACAGGTCGCGACCGCTGTCGCTGCGACCACGTCACCCAGGGTGTCGTAGAGCCCGGTGCTGCCGCAGATGTCGACGAACAGTATGGCGCGCGGCTGGTACGTGGAGGACATATTCGCTAATGATAATGCAAGGTTTAGAACTGACCTCTTATATTATTCGTCATCACTGCGTCACCGGACGCGCGGGCTATTCGACCCGGATTCCCGCCGCCTTGATCAGGCGCGCCCACCGGCTCGTATCCTGCTGCGTATAGCGCTTGAGCTCCTCCGGCGTCGTCGGCATGGGCTCGAGACCTTGCGCGGCGAGCCGGTCGCGGCTGTCGTGATCGGCGAGCGCTTTGACGATCTCCGCGTTGAGGCGTCTGATTATGGCGTCCGGCGTGCGCGCGGGCGCGAAGATTCCGTACCACGTCACCAGTTCGAAACCCGGCAGCGTCTCCGCGATCGGCGGCGTCTCCGGTATCACCGCCGATCGCTTGCTCCCGCCCGTCCCCAGCAGCCGCAGCCTTCCCCCTTTGACGTGCGCGAGCACCGTCGGCATGCTCGTGAACATGATGTGCACTTGCCCCGAGATGAGATCGGTCATGGCGGGTGCGGTCCCCTTGTAGGGAACGTGCACCAGCCTGATCCCGGCGAGCGACCGAAACAGCTCGCCTCCGAGATGCGGCGAGGTGCCGGTTCCCACGGACGCAAAATTAAGCGCACCGGGCTTTGCCCTGGCGAGCGCGACCAGCTCGCTCACGGAATTTGCTGCGACCGAGGGATGCACCACCAGCACCTGCGGGCTTTGCACGAGCATGCTCACCGGCGCGAAATCGCGGTGCGGATCGTACGGGACATTGGGCAACATCAGCGGTGCCAGAAACGTTCCGCCGCCGGTGCCGAACAACAACGTGTAGCCGTCGGGCGCGGCGCGCGCGACGAGCTCGCTGCCGATGATCGTGCCCGCGCCCGGGCGGTTATCGACAACGACCTGCTGGCCGAGCGACTGCGACAGCTTCTGGCCGACGATGCGGCCTACGAAATCAGTCGGCCCGCCCGGCGGATAGGGAATGACGAGCCGGATCGGCCTGGCGGGATACGGCTGCGCCGCGAGCGCCTGCGTGACGAGCAACAACAACACCGCTCCCCAGCACTGAACTGTCCGCATGCGCGACTCCTTACGGGCCGTTTCAGAATGACTGAAACGG
>CAZCGD010000233.1:0-20324 GCA_964498105.1 uncultured Streptomycetaceae bacterium | reverse complement strand
CGGCGGAATGAATGATGTCCATGGAAGAGCGGGTTCCGGGTTCCGGGTTCAAGGTTCAAGGTTCAAGGTTCAAGGTTCAAGGTTCAAGGTTGGACGCACGTGGGACTCGAAGTTCTGCACTTGGGACTTTGAACTTGGAACTTTGAACCTGGAACTTTGAACTTGGAACACAGCTTCCTAGAAGCTGTGTTCGAGCCCGGGAAACGTCCGGGCTTTCACTTCCTTGACGTAGAGCTCGACCGCTCCCTGGATCGAGCCGGCCGGACGCATGTAGTTCTTGACGAATTTCGCCTTCTTGCCGGGATAGACATCGAGCATGTCGTGCAGCACCAGCACCTGCCCCGAACAATCCGCGCCCGCGCCGATGCCGATGGTGGGTATGGTGATCGCGGCGGTGACTTCGCGCGCGAGCGCCGCGGGTATCGCTTCGAGCACGATCATGCCGGCGCCCGCCTGCTCCAGTTGCTTTGCCTCCTTCAACAGGCGCTGGCCTTCGCTCTCGCCCTTGCCCTGGATGCGATAGCCGCCCAGCTGGTGCACCGATTGCGGCGTCAGCCCGAGGTGTCCGCACACCGGGATACCACGGTCGGTGAGAAATTCAATGGTCTCCACCATCGGCCGCCCACCCTCGATCTTCACCATCTGGGCGCCGACGGACATCAGTTGGGCGGCGTTGCGCAGGGTTTCCTGCGGCGAGACCTGAAAACTGCCGAACGGCATGTCGGCAACGACGAAAGCGCGCTTCGAGCCGCGCGCGACGCATTCGGTGTGATAAACCATGTCGCGCAGAGTCACGGGCAGCGTGGACTCGTGCCCCTGCAGCACGTTGCCGAGCGAATCGCCTATGAGCAGGGAGTCCACGCCCGCCTCCTCCAGCACCGCGGCAAAGCTTGCGTCGTAGCAGGTCAGCATCGCGATCCTGGTGCCTTCCTGCGCCATCTTCTGCAGCGTTGTGAGCGTGATACGCATGTCAAAACCCTTTGTGGCTGATTTAACCGCCCATGCTGAAAAACTCGCGCGGACCGCGCATGGCGGCCACGCGCTGCAACAATAAAGCAAAATCGCCCGGCTGATCAACAAAGTTGAGATTGTCGGAGTTCACGATCAGCACGGGCGAGGCGTCGTACTGGTAGAAGAACCGCGCGTAGCTCTCCGCCAGCCGCGCCAGGTAGTTGTCGGAGATGCTGCGCTCGTAGGACACGCCGCGGCGGCGTACCCGCTCGATCAGCGTCTCGGTCGAGGCCTGCAGGTAGATTACGAGATCGGGGACCGGCGCCTGCGGCTTCAGTTGCGCGTAGACCTGGCGATAGAGCGCGAACTCGTCGTCGTTCAGGGTAAGCCGTGCGAACAGCAGGTCCTTGTCGAGCATGAAGTCGGCTATGGTGAGGCCGGAGAACAGATCCGGCTGCCTCAGCGCGCGCACCTGGTTGGCGCGCTGGAGCAGGAAAAAGAGCTGCGTCGGCAGCGCGTAGCGCGCGCTATCCTGGTAGAAGCCGGGTAGAAACGGGTTGGAGTCCGGGTCTTCCAGCAACGCGCTGCCGCCCGCCTGCTCGCTCATCACGCGCGCCAGGCTCGTCTTGCCGGCGCCGATCGGGCCTTCGATTACGATGTAGCGGTATTTTTCGGGCAGCTTCGCAGTCATATGCTTGCGTCCGGAATCCGGATCATGCCGGAAGCGTCCACGTTCCGCAGCAAGTCGGCGACGCGCCCGCCGCCCGGCACTAAAGCATCGGGCGCAATTTCGGCCAGTGGCACCAGGACGAAGGCGCGCTCCAGCATGCGCGGGTGCGGGATGGTAAGCCCCGGGTCCCTGACCACCTGGTCACCGTAGAGCACGATATCGAGATCAAGGGTACGCGGCGCATTGGGGTAGTCCCGCACTCGGGCCTGGCTGCGCTCGATCTCCAGCAGGTGGTCGAGCAGCTCGTGCGGACCAATACGGGTCGCGATCTGCGCCACTGCGTTCACGAATTCCGGCTGCTCGAGGCCGCCCGCCGGTGGATTCCGGTAAAGCGAGGACTGCCTCGCGAGCCGGGACTCGGGCAAGGCCGCCAGCGCGCGCAGCGCCGAACGAATCTGCCGTGCCGGGTCGCCAAGGTTGCTCCCCAGTGCGATGAACGCGGTGACCAGTGACCGGTGACCGGTGACCGGTGCCGGACCCTTCCGCCTCCCGTTTTCCGCCTTCATCCTTCAGCCCGCAGAGCTGGCATCCCCGTCCTGGGCCGGCCCGCCGCCGGGTCCGCGGGGTTTTCGTCGGCGCCGGCGGCGGCGCGGGTGCGGCTCGCTGTCGCTCACCATCATCTCAGCGCGTTCGGCCTCGCCGACGCTCTGGAAGCGCTCCCACCATTCGCCGAGCGCCGGCTCGATCTCGCCGCTCTGGCAGCGCAACAGCAGGAAGTCGTAGCCGGCGCGGAAGCGCGGGTGTTCGAGCAGCCGGTACGGGCGCTTGCCGGCCCTCTGCGGGAACCGCGGTTGCATCGCCCAGATCTCCCGCATGTCGGCGCCGTAACGGTGCGGGATCGCGAGCTTTCCGGCCTGGGCTTTCATGACGTGATCCATCGCCTGGTACAGCGCCGGAATCGGCGGCATGCTCTTCACTTCCAGCACCCGCCACTCGGCCAGGACCTCGGGCCACAACAGCGCGGCAAACAGGAAACCCGGCGACGCGGTCTTCCCGGCGCGCACGCGCTCGTCGGTGCTGCGGAGCGCGGCCTCGACAAATCGCTCCCCGGCTGCTCTGCCCATGGCGGCATCGAGCAGCGGCAGCACGCCGTGGTGCAGGCCTTCCTTGCGCAACTGGGCGACGGCCTCCGCTGCGTGGCCGGACAACAGCAGCTTCATCATCTCGTCGAGCAGCCGCGACGGCGGCACGTGCGCGAGCAGCCCCGCGAGCCTGTGGATCGGGCGGCGGGTCGCCGCGTCGATCTCGAGCCCGCGGCTTGCCGCGAAACGCACCGCGCGCAGCATCCGTATCGGGTCTTCGCGATAGCGCCGCTCCGGGTCGCCGATGAGGCGCAACCGCCGCTGCTTCAGGTCGGCCACGCCGCCGTGGTAGTCCCAGACCTCCTGCGTCGCCGGGTCATAGAACAGCGCGTTGAGGGTGAAATCGCGGCGGGTGGCGTCCTGCTCCTGGTTCCCGAACACGTTGTCGCGCAAGATCCGGCCGTGCTCGTCCGCGACGCCACCGTCGTTCTCATCCGGCGTATGAGTACCGCGGAACGTGGACACCTCCACCATCTCCGGGCCGCACAGCACGTGCACCAGGCGAAAGCGGCGCCCGATGATCCGCGAGCGACGGAACAGCTCCCGCACCTCCTCGGGCGTGGCATTGGTCGCGATGTCGAAGTCCTTGGGCTTGCCACCGAGGATCAGGTCGCGCACCGCTCCACCCACGACGAACGCAGCGAACCCGCGGCGCTGGAGCGTCTGCGTGGTGCGCAGCGCGCACGAGCTGATCGAATTGCGGTTGATGCCGTGCGCGCCAGCCGGAATCATCTTCGGCTGCGCCGGCCCAAACAGGCGGCCGGAAAACATCCGGCCCAGGAATTTAGTGATCACTTGTGATCAATGTTGAATGTTAAATTTTGAATTTTAAGTTTCGAGCGCGCTTCAGTCATTTCACCTGACATCCCCTTCTTGGTACCCGGAAATTCAACACTCAACATTCAACATTCAAAATTGCCTAATCCAGGCTGATGATGCGCCAGCCGTTGCGCCCGGCATGCGCCTGCAGCGAGTCATCCGGGTCCACCGCGACGGGATGGCTGACGCGCGCGAGCAACGGCAGGTCGTTGACGGAATCGCTATAAAACCATGATTCGGCGAACGAGGCGAGCGTGGCGGCGCGCTCCGCCAGCCAGGCTTCCAGCCGCGCCACCTTGCCTTCCCGAAAGCACGGGGTGCCGCTGACGCCACCGGTGAACTCGCCGTCCCGCTGCTCGGGCTCGGTCGCGATCAGGTTCGGGATCCCGAATTCGCGCGCGATCGGGGCGGCGATGAAACTGTTGGTGGCGGTGATCACGACGCTCAGGTCGCCGCGGTGGCGCTCGACCAGCGCGCGCGCCGCGCCGCGGATCAGCGGCCGGACCTTGCGCTGCATGAATTCGCCATGCCAGGCATCGAGCTGCGTCCGCGGGTGGCGCGACAGCGGTTTCAGCTGGAAATCGAGGAAATCGCGGATGTCCAGCGTGCCCGCCCGGTACTGGTCGTAGAACTGCTGGTTGCGCGCCTCGTAGACCTCGCGGTCGAGCACGTCCTGCTCGATCAGGAACTGCGCCCACTCGAAATCGCTGTCGCCGGCGAGGAGCGTGTTATCGAGGTCAAACAAGACGAGCCGTTTGCCCAAGGACACTATATCCTCGATCCTGTATCCTGCCGCCCGGCCGAATGCAGCAGCTCGCGTGCGAGCGGCACGGTGACCGGGCGCCGGGTTTCCAGCGAGTAGCGGTCGAGCGCCTCCAGCGTCGCCAGCAGCGAAGGCAGGTCGCGCTGCGCCCGCGTGAGCAGGTAATCGCAGACCTCGGGCGGCAGGCGGAAGCCGCGGCTCGCGGCATGATCGGCCAGCGCCTGGGCCTTGCTGTCATCGGTGAGCCCGTGCACCTGGTAGACAAGGCCCCAGGCAAGGCGCGTTACCAGGTCTGCGCGCAGCGCCAGTTGCACTGGCGGCGCTGTGGTGCTTGCCACCAGCGCGCCGTTGTTCTCGCGCAGGGCGTTGTAGAGGTCGAACGCGGAAATCTGCCCCTCGTCGTCGAGCCGCTCCACGTCGTCGATAGCGACGCAATCCATGCGCTCCAGGCCTTCCCCGAAGCGGGTATCGCTGCGGCACGCGATGAAGACGGCGGCGGCCCCCGCGCGCTGCAGTTGCGCCACGACAGCCTTCAACAGGTGGCTGCGACCGCTCGCCGGCCGTCCCCAAATTGTGAGAAAACGTTCGCGCGCCTGGCGCGCAGCGAGCTGCCTCAGGTTGCCGAGCAGCTCGCCGTTGTCGCTCACGATGAAGTTGTCGAGCGTGGGCTGCGATGGGCGGGCGAAATCGAGCGCGAGCTGCTTCATGATCGGGCGCGAATCGAAACGAAGTGGGCCATTTACGGTAAAATTTCAGCCTGCCGCAGGAGTGCAGAAGGTGCGGAGAGCTTGACCATGCCGCGTGCCACAGACTGGGCGTTATCTTAGCTTAATTTGCGGCCCCCTTCTCCCTTTCGCGCTTTCACAACCGCAGCCGAGGCAAAGTTGACCAAGCAAAAACGGCCGAAACAGCTCACCTACCGCGATGCCGGCGTGGACATCGACGCCGGCGACCAGCTGGTGGAGAACATCAAGCCGTTCGCCAGGAAAACCATGCGCAAGGGCGTGCTCGCCGGCATCGGGGGCTTCGGCGCCCTGTTCCAGATCGCGCGCGGCCGCTACCGCGAGCCGGTGCTGGTGTCCGGCACCGACGGCGTCGGCACCAAGCTGAAGCTCGCCTGCGAACTGGACCGCCACGCCACCATCGGCATCGACCTCGTGGCGATGAGCGCCAACGATATCCTCACGCTCGGAGCCGAGCCGTTGTTCTTCCTCGATTACTATGCGTGCGGCAGGCTCGACGTGGCGACGGCGACGGCGGTCGTCAAGGGCATCGCTGCCGGCTGCAAGCAGGCCGGCTGCGCGCTGATCGGCGGCGAGACCGCCGAGATGCCGGGCATGTACCCCGCGGGCGAATACGATCTTGCTGGCTTCGCGGTGGGCATCGTCGAGAAAAGCCGCATCATTGACGGCAAGGACATTGTCGAGGGCGATGCCGTGCTGGGCCTTGCCTCCAGCGGCGCGCATGCCAACGGTTACTCGTTGATCCGGAAGATCATCGCAGCCCGGGGGGTGCAACTGGCAGCGAAGTTCCACGGCAGAACCCTCGCCGACGCGATACTGGAGCCGACGCGCATCTACGTGAAGCCGGTGCTCAAGCTCACGCGCTCCGTCGCGGTCAAGGGCCTTGCTCACATCACCGGCGGCGGCCTCGTGGAAAACGTGCCACGCGTCCTCTCCGATCGCCTGGCGGCGCGCATCGAGCGCAAGGCATGGGCCCTGCCGCCGCTGTTTCAATGGCTCAAGGAGCGGGGCAACGTTGCGGACGAAGAACTTTTCCGCGTCTTCAACTGCGGCATCGGCATGGTGGTGGTGGTGAGCGAGGCCAACGCCTCCCGGGCGCTGAGAGTCCTGAAGGCGGCGGGCGAAACCGCATGGCGCATCGGCCGCGTCGTGCGCCGCGTCAGGAACGGCCCGCAGGTGATGATCGTCTAAGTAGACGAATGTTGAGTGTTGAATGTTGAGTGTTGAGTTGCAGAGCTGCCTCTGGCTCCAGCTTTTTCCAATTCAACACTCAACACTCAGAATTCAACATTGAGCCGTCGGGCATGGCTGACAAAACCATAGTCATTCTTATTTCCGGTCGTGGCAGCAACATGGAATCGCTGCTCGCCGCGCAGTTGTCAGGGCGCGTTGCGGCGGTGATCAGCAATAACCCGCAGGCGCGTGGCCTCGCAATTGCGCGGGATCGCGCAATTGCGGTCGCCGCGGTGGACCATCGCGCGTTTGCCGACCGCGCCGCGTTTGACGCGGCGCTGGCGGCGGCAATCGACCGCCACCACCCCGATCTCGTCGCGCTCGCGGGCTTCATGCGCATACTCACGCCATCATTCATCGAACGCTACCGCGGGCGCATCATGAACATCCATCCTTCACTGCTGCCGGCCTTTCCCGGCCTGCATACGCACCGGCGGGCGCTGGAAGCCGGCGTGCGTATCCACGGCTGCACGGCGCACTTCGTCACACCCGACCTCGACAGCGGTCCGGTCATCGTGCAGGCTGCGGTGCCGGTGCAACCCGGCGACACCGAGGAGCAGCTCGCCGCCCGCGTGCTCGCGCAGGAGCACCGCATTTACCCGCAGGCGGTACGCTGGTTCTGCGAGGGCCGGTTGAAGTTCGCCCGCAACGGCCCGGTCACGGTGGACGCCGCGCGAACGCCGGACGCCGTCCTGACCGTGCCGCCGCTCGAAGCGCACTAAGAGCGCCTAACACAATGAAACACGCACTGTGCCAGTCAGCGATGATGCTGGCGCTGGCCGGCGCCTGCGCCGCCGCCGAACTCACCGCCCCGCAATCCGCCGCGGCCAGCTATGACGTGTTCAGGAACGGCTGGCGGGTCGCGGTCGTGAGCGAGACCTTCGAGGCAAAGGACGGCGCCTACCGGATCGTCAGCGAGAGCCGCGCCGTCGGGATCCTGGCGATGATCGAGAAGCACACGCTGCGGTTCGTGAGCAGCGGCACGCTAACGCCCTCGGGGCTCCGTCCACAGCACTTCGAGGGCAAGCGCAGCGACACCGACTCGCGGCAGGTGCGGGCCGATTTCGACTGGGAGGCCGGGCGGCTGACGATCGTGCAC
This sequence comes from uncultured Streptomycetaceae bacterium, assembly GCA_964498105.1. Classification (GTDB taxonomy): domain Bacteria; phylum Pseudomonadota; class Gammaproteobacteria; order Burkholderiales; family SG8-41; genus SG8-41. Next base: position 12,904 of record CAZCGD010000233.1, on the reverse strand, counting down.
GACGGTCGCACCGAGACCTTCGCGTTGCCACCCGGCACGCAGGACCGGATCTCCTCGATGTACCAGTTCATGTTTCTTCCCCGCGAGAAGCTGCAACAGGTCGAATTCTCAATGACCAACGGCCGCAAGCTCGATCGCTACCTCTATGCGGCACGGCCCGCCGGCGACCTCGATACGCGGCTCGGGCGCATGGCCACGCTGCATCTCGTCAAGCAGCATCGGGCCGACGAGAGCGGCGCCGAAATCTGGCTCGCCCCGCAGCATCGCTTCCTGCCGGTCAGGCTGCTGATCCAGGAGGAGGACGGCACGCGCTACGAGCAGGTCATCACCCGGCTTGAGTTCAAGGGGCCTTGAGACGTGACCATCCGCGGCCGCCTCGCCATCACGACCCTCCTCTCCATCGCGCTCCACGCGCTAGTGGTTTCGGGAAACTGGTTGCCGCTGCCGCAGGATCCTGCGGAGCCACGGCTGCTCCAGGCGCGCTTTGCCCCGCTGCCGGAACTCAAGCCCGCGCCGCCACGTCCGCAAGTGCGCGCGCCGCGCCGTGCTGCGCCGGCCCTGGCCCCGGAAGCTGCGGCGCTCGCAACGACGGACCCGCTCGTCCTTCCCGAGCCCGTGCCCGATGCGGCCTCCGCCGAAGAAGTTGCAGACGAGCCTGCCGCGCCGGAGCCGCCGCAGCAGCTCGCGCTCGCCGCCGAAACCAGCGTGGCAGCCGCTGCGCACAGCCTGCCGCGCCGGGGCCGAATCTCATTCACGCTGCTCTATGGCGAAAACCGAACCTTCGTCGGGACCGCGGTGCAGTCGTGGGAAGCGGGCGCCAACACCTACCTGATTGCGAGCCAGGCTGAAACCGGCGGCCTCGTCGAGTTGATCAGTCCGCAACGCATGCGCCACGTCAGCCAGGGAAGGATCACGCCGCAGGGGCTGCGGCCCGAGTCGTTCGTGACGAGTCGCACGCGCCGCGGCCGCAGCGAGGCGGCGCAGGCGCGTTTCGATTGGGACGCCGGCAATCTCAGCTACGGCGGCACCCGCGAATCGAAAAACGCTGCGCTACCCGCGGACGCGCAGGATTTCGTGAGCTTCATCTTCCAATTCGTCCTGGTGCCGCCCGCTCCCGGCCTCTACCGCGTGCCGATCGCCACCGGCACCCGCTTCGAGATGTACGACATCGTCGTCACCGGGGAGGAGCGGATCGAGACGCCGCTCGGCACCCTCAGGATACTATCGGTGAAGCAGATGCCGCGCGCGGGCGAAGAAAGCATAGAGATTTCGCTGGCGACGGAGTACCGCTACCTGCCGGTCAGAATTCGCCACTATGACCGGGAAGGAAATTATTCCGGCGAGCAGCTGGCCAGCGAGATCCGCATCAGCGAGGAGTGATCAAGGCAAAAGTCAAAAGGATAAAGTCAAAAGGAAAATCCCAACTCGCGCCGGCACTTTTGCCTTTTTACTTTTGCCTTCTGCCTTTCATTCCATGCCGATCACCCGCACCCAACTCGACGCCGCCGCTGAAGCGCTCGCGCTCGTGCTGAAATTCGATCGGCCCGCGGATTCGGTGCTGCACGAATTCTTCCGCGCACAGCGCGCGCTCGGCGCGGGCGACCGGGCGTTCGTAGCGGAGGCGGTCTATGGGGTACTGCGCCGCAAGCGCACTGTTGAGCAGCTGGCGCCGGACGCCGCACCGCGGGAAATGCTGCTGGCGTGGCTGGCGCGCCATGGCGGGATCAGCGTGCGCGAGCTCACGCCCGTGCTCAAGCAGGAGGAGCAGGCGTGGCTCGCGCGAGTCAAGGCAGTGCCGCTCGGGGGATTGCCGCTCGCGGTGCAGGCCGAGCTGCCGGACTGGATCGTGGAGAAGCTGCGGCCCCGCCCGGATGGACCCGACGTCGCGGCGCTCGCCCGCGGGCTGAACGAGCCCGCGTCGCTCGACCTGCGCGTCAACACGCTGCGCGGTGGACGAGATCTGGCACAGCATTCGCTCGCCGCGGACGGCATTGCCGCCGAGCCGACGCCCTATTCGCCGGTCGGCCTCCGCGTCAGGGGCAGGCCCCCGATCAACCGCCATGCACTGTTCCTCGCGGGCGCCATCGAGGTGCAGGACGAGGGCAGCCAGGTGCTCGGCTATCTCCTCGCGCCGAAGCGGCACGAGCTCGTGGTGGATTTCTGCGCCGGCGCCGGCGGCAAGAGCCTGTTGCTCGGCGCCCTCATGCATTCGCGCGGCCGCATCTACGCGTTCGACGTCTCGGCGGCGCGTCTCGCCCGGCTGAAACCCCGGTTGAAGCGCTCCGGCCTGTCGAATATCCACCCGCAGACCCTACGCAACGAGAATGACATTCGGGTCAAGCGCCTCGCTGGCAAGATCGACCGGGTCCTGGTCGATGCGCCCTGCAGCGGGCTGGGAACGCTGCGTCGCAACCCGGATCTGAAATGGCGGCAGTCGCCGCAGTCGCTCGGGGAACTGAAGACGAAGCAGGCCGCCATCCTGCGTTCCGCAGCCAATCTGGTAAAGCCCGGCGGCCGCCTGGTTTACGCCACGTGCAGCCTGCTCGCCGAGGAGAACGAGGACATCGTTGCCGCTTTCCTTGCCGAGCGCCCGGAGTTCCAGCAACTGGATTGCGCGCAGTTGCTGCGTGACAGCCGCATCGCGCTCGACACCGGCCCGACCCTCAGGCTCTTCCCCCACCTCCACGGCACCGACGGCTTCTTTGCGGCGGCGATGACACGGACACGGTAACCCGCACGGTGCAGCCGGGTAGCTTGATTTAGCAGCGTCCGGCAGCAGTGCGCGCTGGCTCCGTTTTCGCTGATTTTCCCGCTTGAACCAAGTCTGGTTGCACCGGTCCTAGATTAGCGCAGGTTGCCTGGAAGTTCATTATAAATCAATACTATACGTTGATAACCTGGCCGGAGCAGCGCTGTTAGTGCTATGCCTGGGTCCCGAATTTCGGTAAACTCCGGATCGGTCCAACAATAAGGCCTAACCGCCGAGGTTAATGATGTCTACAGGGGTGCTTACAGGGTTTCTGGATCTGCCGTGGTGGGGATACGTAGCCTACGCGCTCGTCGTCACCCATATCACGATCGCCGCGGTTACCATCTTCCTGCACCGCTGCCAGGCGCACCGCGCGCTCGATCTACATCCCGTCGTCAGCCACTTCTTCCGCTTCTGGCTGTGGCTCACCACCGGCATGGTCACCAAAACCTGGGCCTCCATTCACCGCAAGCACCACGCCCGGGTGGAAACCGAGGAAGACCCGCACAGCCCGCAGATCTTCGGCATCAACAAGGTGCTGTGGCAAGGCGCCGAGCTCTACCGCAAGGAAGGGCGCAACCGGGATACCATCGAAAAATTCGGCGAGGGCACGCCGGACGACTGGATCGAACGCCATCTTTACACCCCCCACGACCGGATCGGGATCAGCCTTCTGTTCGCGACCAACTTCGCGCTGTTCGGCTTCATCGGCATCACGATCTGGGCCGTGCAGATGGCGTGGATACCGTTGTTCGCGGCAGGCGTGATCAACGGCATCGGGCATTACTGGGGTTACCGCAATTTCCAGCCCGAAGACACCAGCACCAACGTCGTGCCGTGGGGGATTCTCATCGGCGGCGAGGAACTGCACAACAATCACCACGCCTACGCCACTTCCGCGAAGTTCTCGAACCGCTGGTACGAATTCGACCTCGGCTGGCTCTACATCCGGGTGATGGCAAGCCTCGGCCTGGCGCAAATCAAGAAGGTCGCGCCCGAGCTGAAGCTCGACGCGGCCAAGACACGCTGCGATCTCGCCACGGTGCAGGCAGTCATCACGCACCGCTACGAGGTGCTCGCCAAATACGCTAAAACGCTGCGCGACACCTGCGCCGAGGAAATCCGCAGCCTGAAGGCGCGCGCAGTGAGCGTGGACCGCGCCGCGGTGAAGCGCATGCTGCACGTGGACGCCGGCGCCCTGCTGGCGAGCGAGCGCGCCAAGGTGGACGAAGCGATCAGCAAGAGCCGGGTGCTCGCCACCGTTTACACCATGCGCCAGGAGCTGGCCGCCCTCTGGCAACGGTCGAGCGCCTCCAAGGAACAACTGGTGCGCCAGCTGGAAGACTGGTGCGCCCGCGCCGAGACCAGCGGCATCATCGCGCTGCAGGATTTCAGCCGCCGGCTGCGCCGCTACGCCTGAGGAAAGTTCAAGGTTCCAAGTTCAAGGTTCAACGTTCCAGGTACGTAAAAAAGCCCGCCTAGGCGGGCTTTTTTTATCTCCGGATACCTGGTATTTGGCTTAGGGCGCGGTTTTCAACACTCCGCGCGTCCGGTCGGATTCATTTCAAAAATAAAATAGCGGGCAAGTCTCGCTATTTTATTTTTGTTTCCTTGTAGATCACGTGCTTGCGCGCGACCGGATCGAACTTCTTGATCGCCATCTTTTCGGTCATGGTGCGCTTGTTCTTGGTCGTAGTGTAGAAATGGCCGGTGCCGGCGCTGGACTCGAGCTTGATCTTCTCGCGCATGGTTCAACTCCTGAAAGCGACTGCCACAGAGGACACAGGGTTTACAGAGTATCGATTCTTCAGATTTTCTCGCCGCGGGCGCGCATTTCGGCGAGCACAACGTCAATTCCCTTGCGGTCTATGGTGCGCAGGCCGGACTGGGAAATGCGCAGGCTGATCCAGCGCTTTTCGCTCTCCACCCAGAGCCGGCGGTACTGCAGGTTCGGCAGGAAGCGCCGCCGCGTCTTGTTGTTGGCGTGGGACACATTGTTCCCCAGCATCGGCTTTTTGCCGGTGACTTGGCAGACGCGTGACATGGACAACTCCGGAATTCAGGAAAGGCGCGGATTCTACCGGCTTTTCGGCTCCCGCTCAAGCGCTGATATGCAACCGCCGATGAACGCCGATAAACGCCAATCGACATCAAGTTCAAACCCGAGTTGAGCAGGATCCGTCAACAAGGACCCTAGAAATTCGATACGATGCGCTTGACCTGCGCCTGAGGCCTGCCGAAGTTCACCAGCAGACATACTTTCAATCCTGCCGCTCTAAGGTAATTCATGCACTGGGCGGAATGCACCGCGTCGAGAGCCTTGGCGGCTTTCAACTCCACAATTACATGTTCCTCAACGAGGAGATCAACTGTGAATTCTCCCACTAGCAAATCGTCGTAGAAAACCCGGATTGGGTGTTGTTGCACCAGATGCAAACCTGCGCGTCGCAATTCAATTACAAGCGCGTTTTCATAGACTTTCTCGAGAAACCCACTGCCAAGCGCATTGCTGACGCGATAAACGCAGCCGATGATCTGCTTGGTAATTTGATCAAGCTCTATTCGGCGTTCATCGGCGTTCATCGGCGGTTCCGTCCTACAGCAAACCGCGCTCGGCAAACGACATCGCGGCGCCCGCCCCGATGACGAAATGGTCGAGCACCTTGACGTCCACCAGCGCCAGGGACTGCTTCAGAGCCTGGGTCAGCGCCTCGTCGGATCGGCTGGGTTCCGCGATTCCCGAAGGGTGGTTGTGGGCGAAAATCAGGGCCGCCGCATTGTAATGAAGCGCGCGCTTCACCACCTCGCGCGGATAGACGCTGGTCTGAGTGAGCGTGCCGCGGAACAGTTCCTCCACCGCCAGCACGCGGTTCTGGGCATCGAGGAAAACCGCGACGAACACCTCGTGCGGCCGGTCCTGGAGCTTCAGCCGCAGGTAATCGCGCACCGCCTGGGGCGAACTCAACGCGGAGCCCTGCTCGAGCTTCTCGCGCAGCGCCCGTCGCGCCATCTCCAGCACCGCCTGCAATTGCGCGTACTTGGCCGTCCCCAGACCGGAAACAGCGGTCAGCGCCGCGGCGTCCGCCGTGAACAGTCTCGATAGCGAGCCGAAGCGCGCGAGCGCGTCCCGGGCGAGATCCACGGCGCTGCGGCCCTTGACGCCGGTGCGAAGGAAAATTGCCACCAGCTCGGCATCGGACAGCGCCTCGGGTCCCTTGGCAAGAAGCTTTTCGCGCGGCCGGTCGTCAACCGGCCAATCGGTGATGGCCATAAACGTGAATCGTGAATGGTAAATAGTAAGTCGTGTTTATCCTTTAACGAATTGGACGCGTACCGCGTTTACCTGGAGCCAATTTCGATTCACGATTTACGATTCACGGCTTTTGCGGTTACACTCTTATCCCCTACTTGAAGTTGAAGCGCTACATGGCTGAAAGTTCAAGAAAATCGGTCGTACTGGGCATCACCGGAGGCATTGCCGCGTACAAGGCAGCGCAGTTGACGCGCGACCTGCAGCGCCACGGGTTCGACGTCCAGGTGGTAATGACCGAGGCGGCGCGGGGCATGGTCACGCCGGCGACGTTCCAGGCGCTATCCGGCAAGCCGGTCTACACCGACATGTGGGATGCAAGCGTCCCCGACAGCATGGCGCACATCGAACTCTCGCGTGGCAAGGACGCAATCGTGGTGGCGCCCGCCACGGCCGATTTCATCGCCAAGCTCGCGAGCGGGCTGGCGGACGACCTCCTCTCGACCTTGTGCCTGGCGCGCGAGTGTCCACTGATCGTCGCGCCCGCCATGAACCGCCAGATGTGGCAAAACGCAGCCACCCGCCGCAACATCGACCGCCTGCTGCGTGACGGCGTGGCAATCCTGGGGCCCACCAGCGGCGACCAGGCGTGCGGCGAAGTCGGCATGGGTCGCATGCTGGAAGCGAATGAAATCGCCGAATCGGTCGCCGGGTTCCTCGCGCCCAGGCTGCTCGCTGGCGCGCGCGTGCTGATCACGGCCGGGCCGACCTTCGAGCCGATCGACGCCGTGCGCGGCATCACCAATCGTAGCTCGGGCAAGATGGGCTATGCGATCGCGCGCGCGGCTGCCGACGCCGGCGCCAAGGTAACCCTGATTTCAGGCCCCGTGAGCCTCACCGCGCCGGCAAGCGCAGAATTGACGCGGGTTGGGACCGCCGCCGAGATGTTCGACGCCGTGAAACGCAACGCCGCCCGTACCGACATCTACATCGGCGTCGCCGCGGTGGCCGACTACCGGGTGGACAAGCCGAGAAAGCACAAGATCAAGAAGACCGACCGTGCCCAGCTCGAGCTCAAGCTCGTGCCCAACCCCGACATCCTCGCCTGGATGGCCGCGCGGACCAACCCGCCGTTTTGCGTCGGCTTTGCCGCCGAGAGCCGCAACCTCGACGCCTACGCCAGCGAGAAGCGACGCCGGAAGAATGTGCCGCTGATGGTCGCTAACCTCGCGCAGGATGCAATCGGCTCCGACGACAACGAAGTGACGCTGTTCGACGACAAGGGCTCCCACAAGCTGCCGCGCGCTCCCAAGGAAGTCGTGGCGCGGCAATTGATCTCCCACATCGCCAGGCTCTACGGCGCACGAAGAAGAAAAAAATCCTGAACCACAAAGGACACCATCCCTCATCCCTTCCCCTTCTCCCGAGAGGAGAAGGGCAAGCTCGAGCCTCCCCTCTCAGCTTGGGAGAGGGGCGGGGGTGAAGATGGACACAAAGGAAGGCATGAAGTGTTGAGTTTTTAGTGTTGAGTTTTAAGTGAAGGAGGAACATGCGCTTATATGCCTGCAGCCGTTAACTCAACACTCAACACAAAGCACTCAGCACTAGTTCTGTTTGCCCACGGCGCGCGCGATGCCCAGTGGAGCGAGCCGTTCCGCGCGATCCGGCAGGCGGTGGCGGCGGCGCGCCCCGACCTCACCGTGGAACTTGCGTTTCTCGAACTGATGCAGCCGCCGCTCGGCGCATGCATCGCGCAACTGGCCGAGAGCGGCCATCATCGGATTACCATCGCCCCGCTGTTCCTGGCGCAGGGCGGCCACCTGAAGCAGGACCTGCCGCGGCTGTTGCGGGATCTGGGCGCGAAGCACCCGGCGGCGAAGATCGACGTGCTGCCGCCGATCGGCGAGGTCACCGAGCTGCTGAACGCGATCTCCAAGTGGCTGGTGGACAGCGCGCCACGCTAGGATTTTGCCGGACTGGGGTCCGACAAAATCCTTAACTAAGGACAACTATGCGAATGGGGCGGATCGTCGCTTTTTTTTGGCTGCTATGGCTCGCTGGCGCGGTACCGGCCCAGCAGCTTCCCGAGGTCGCGCTGTCGGTAAACGGCCACAAACTTGCAGCGGAAGTCGCGCACACCGACCCCGCGCGCGCGCAGGGGCTGATGCACCGCCGGATGCTCCCCGAGAACCGCGGCATGCTGTTTGTTTTCCCCACCGCCGCGCAGCACGCGATGTGGATGATGAACACCTACATCCCGCTGTCCGTGGCGTTCATCGACGAGCGCGGCGTAATCATCAACATCGAAGACATGAAGCCGCATACGCAGGACGCGCACCCCGCCGCGAAACCCGCCAGGTACGCCCTGGAAATGAATCAGGGCTGGTTCGCGAAGCGCGGCATCAAGCCCGGTGCGGCGGTCGAAGGTATCGAGCGCGCACCGCCGGCGCGCTAGCACGCTATCGGTTCCAGGTTCCAGGTTCCAGGTTTGACGTACATTGGGTTTGAAGTTCCGAACTTGGAACTTTGAACTTGGAACTTTGAACGCGCAAAAAAACGCCCGGGGAGTCCCGGGCGTTTTTGCGTACGGCTGACGGCGGTCAGCGAATCACAATCCGCCGTTCTGCTGCGCGACCATGCAGAACAGCATCGGTATGGACAGCATGGTGTTGATGCGCGAGGTCATGCCGGCCAATTTCGCCGCGGCGGCCTTCTCCGCGGGCGACACTTGGACGATGCCCAGCGCCTTCTTCTGGTTGGGCCAGATGATGAACCACACGTTGAACGCCATCACCAGCGCGAGCCACATGCCGATCCCGATCGCATGCACGCCACTGGTCAGCATCAGCGCTGAGCCAAGGTAGCGCCCCATGCCGGCGACGATGAGGCCGGTCACGACGGTAGCCAGCGCGGACCAGCGGAACCAGAACAGCGCCGTCGGCGCGATCACCTTGCTGACCGCGGGTTTCTGCTCGTCGGGAATCTTGGGCATGGACGGGGTCTGCACGAAATTGAAATACCACAGCAGGCCGATCCACATGACACCCGACATCACGTGCAGCCAGCGAAACACGAATGCCCACCAGGCGTGATCGCCCGCCTTCGCGCCCGCGCCACCCGCCGCGATGATGATCACGGCCAGAATGACGAACCCTGCCAGGACGGTCCTCCCCAACGACTGGAATATCGCACCCATCTTTGCGCTCCTTTAGGTGTTTTATTGAACCTGCCGAAAATTCTAGCACAGATGAATGGGCGTCCTGCTTTCCCGACCCGGCAGTAGGGCCATGTTTCGGGCTAGCGCGCCGTCGGTTCACAAGGGTCAAGGTTCACGTTGCACGTTTCGGGTTCCGGGTTCCGGGTTCCGGGTTCGAGGGTCAAGGTTTCGAAAACCTGGCTCATTACGCTGAAGCTTTGCCCTTGAACTATGAACTCGGAACTTTGAACCCGGAACCCGGAACTCGGAACATTGAACTTGGAACTCGGAAAAGATCAGGCCGCCGCGACCCCCCCGGTCTCCATGGCCGCGATCGCCTTGGCCTGAGACATGTCATCGGTATGACCAGCGCCGTACAGGCAGCACGCGATCTGGTTGACGAGCGGCAGCGGCAGCGGCGCCTCGCCCGCCATCGCGCGGCGTATCCACGCCGCCGTGCCATGCGCATTGATGGACTGCGGCAGCGCCGCTGCGGGCCTGAGCGCCACGTTTTCCGCGTCGAACAGCACGCGGCTTGCACCTGCCGCCACGTACTCGAGGCGCGGCCTGCGCCGGGGATCGGCGAACGCCTCTTCTTCCATCCCCTCGAACAGCAGCGCCCGCAGGTCGCTGACCGCTGAAAATTTGCGCAGCAATTCGCCACCGGTCACGCGATTGGTGGCGGTCACGTAGAGCGCTCCCGCGGGCTCGAACGGCGTCAGTAGCCGCGCCAGCGATTGCACGAACCTGCCGAAACCGAGGCGGCCCTTCATCGCGAGCAGCTCCGCCAGCCCCGGCGCCAGCACCGCGGTCGGGACGAAAGCGAGCTTGTCCTCGTCCAGCCGGGATTGCGCCAGCGCGAGGCTGGCGCTGGGTAGTATGCCGAGCTCGCGGAACACGTAGGCCGCTGCAATCCCGCCGCCGCCGTCGAGCGCGCCGTGCACCAGAACGGGTACTCCCAGCCGCTGCAACTTCAACGCCACCAGCGGCAACAGGTGCGGGTGCTCGCGCACGCCGTGATAACAGGCGAACACCACTGGCACTGCCGCGCCGGCGGGCCACCGCAGCCGGCTGCAGCGCTGCGCAAGGGCAGTCGAGTAACCCAGCAACTCGGCGAGCGTCACGGATTTTTGCTCGAGCAGCGCGAGAGCCGCGCCCAACTCCAGTTCCGTCACGCCGCCATCGAGCATCGCCGCCAGCAACGCGCATGCCTCACGCTCGCCCAGTTCGCGAGTCCCGTCCGTTTCACCGGACAATTGCTTGAGCACCGGCGTCAGACTCATCTTGTCCCCTCCGTACTGATCGCGGCAGGCTCCACAGCCGGTGGTTTGCCATCGTGTACAGGACTGTCCTACCCACCTATCCATCCCTGCGCCCGCGACCGATGCGGGGTCTGGCGTCCGGCTCAATCAGCAATAGCAATCGCTGTGCCAAAATTTTATGTAGTTTATTCATATGGTTAAATCTTGGACTCGGGATAAATGCTTGATCTTGGTGCACCAGCAACAGGCCACGCATGAGCATGGTGCATTCCTCCTGTTGTACCAGCGCCACAACACCGCCATTCCGATTGAAGGAATTGGTAAACTTTGCGTTGAAGCTGGCAAATCCGGATAGCATTGGACCGTGCCGGCTTCAGCAACACCGGCACGCTGCTGGCACTATGGGTTACTCGCTCAGGTTCACGCTCTTTGCCGCCGCACTGCTTGCGGTGGGTGCGGCAGGCGTTGCCTCCGCCCAGGCCGGACTCGCGCGCGAGCGCGCCGGACTCGGTATCAACCCCGGACCCGCTGCTCCCGAGCTACTGATGTTCGGCGGCGAAGCGGCGGCGGCCTGGCAGGGCGGCCGAACATCCGACTATACTTTGTACGCTGGCGCCCGCGATCAGCAGCGCCTTGGCATGAACGAAACGGGGGCGTACGGCGGCATCGTTCAGCCCCTCACCGGCACCTTCGGCTCTTCCCTGGAAGCAGGCTACGTCCAGGAATCACTGCTCGCGCCCCGGCGCTACCTGTTCACCGGCCAGTTGCACACCACGCTGCGCGACGGCCGCGCGCTGAGCGTCGGCCTGCAATACCGCGTATACGATGGCGACCTCGGGTCGCGCGCGGTCGCGCCGGGCGACATGCCTGGCCTGTACGGCTACTCCCTGGCGTCCTCGCGATTTTCCGGCGCCGGCTACTCGCCCGGCTACCAGTTGCAATTCGGCTACCAGCACAGCCCCGCCAGCAGCTTCGGGCTGGCGTTCGGACGCGAAGCGGAAACCACCATGCCCTACCTTGAGTCAGCGGGCCAGCGCCAACTTTCCTTCACCGGCCAGCACTGGCTGACGCCGAGCTGGGCGCTGAGCTACGACTTGCTCACTTACGAACTGGCATCTCCGTTGCGCCCGCTAGGTCTGCGTCTCGGGGTCGGCATGCGTTACCGCTTCTGAGATCACTGTTGTTTTCCTGACTTGTCGGTCAGCGGGACGAAACGGACGGCAAGTATGTTGCGGCGCGTAACTTTTCCGTCGGATTTCTTCTCGATCAGCAGCAACTCCTGACCGGCGGCCTGTCCTCCCACGGGCACCACCAGCCTGCCGCCGGGCTTCAACTGCTCAATCAGCGGCTGCGGCACCTCGCGCGGCGCAGCTGTCACCATGATGGCGTCGAACGGCGCGTGCTCCGGCCAGCCCTGGTAGCCGTCGCCCACTTTCGCCACCACGTTGCGATAACCCAGCTGGTTCAGCCGCCCGGCGGCCTCCCGGGCGAGAGGCTCGACGATCTCGACGGTATAGACCGTGGCTGCAAGCTCGGCGAGCACCGCTGCCTGGTAGCCGGAGCCGGTGCCGATCTCGAGCACCCGATCGCCGGGCTTCACCTCCATGAGATCGGTCATCAGCGCGACGATGAACGGCTGCGAGATGGTCTGCCCCAGGCCGATCGGCAGCGGCCGGTTGGCGTAGGCGACGGCTTTCTGGTCCGCTGGCACCAGCTCGTGGCGCGGCACTTTCGCCATCGCGGCCATCACGCGCTCCGACAACGTCGCGCGGCCGGTCGCCGCGCGCGCCTCGCGCGTCAGCGCCGCAATCTCCTCTACCATGCGCCGGCGCTGCGGCTCCCAGGCATCCTGGGCCTGCGCCTCCATCATCCCCCCTGCTGCCGGGATTACAGCGCTTGCGAGCGCGACCAGTCCATTCCATACCGCACGCATGGACACCTCCCAAGAATACATACGCCCTATTCATGTTTTCTGGGAGCCCAAAAAACATGGGGCATACCGGTCGTCCCAGTATGCCCCTTGAGCCGGGCGGCGGGCAATTGGCCCGCCGCCGGTTTCCAATCTGCTACTCCGCTGCTATCCCTTAAGGCACGAGCTCATGAAATTCTTGCGCGCGTCGCCTTCGAGCTTCTTGTCGCCGGCCTTCTTATTGCAGGCCTTCATCTTCTCCTGCTGGGCTTTCTGCTTGTCCGAAGGACCCGCGGCATCGCCCGAAAGGCAGGTGCTCATGAACTTCTTGCGCGCCTCGCCTTCGAGTTTCTTGTCGCCGGCCTTCGCATTGCACGACTTCATGCGCTCCTGCTGCTTCTTCTGGGCCTCGGTCGGCTCCTTCTTCGCCGCCTTGTCCTGCGCCAGCGCCAGCGGCGATGCCGCCAGCATCAGGCAACACAATGCCATCATCAGCTTGCTCATCCTCGACTCCTCAAAGTGTTGATTTTCGTACCCC
>CAZCGD010000232.1:0-3040 GCA_964498105.1 uncultured Streptomycetaceae bacterium | reverse complement strand
TTCTTCATCATCGTCTCCTTGAGGTTGGTCTGACATCGTTGACAGCAATCACGCGGCGCCATTCCTGGGGCGTCGCCTGAGTTTGATCCAGATCAAATTCCAGGACGGCCCGCGCTACTTATTGCAATCAGGGTATGTGACCACAATATCAAGGGACAAGTTTGTAACGCTTCGTAACGGGGAGTATCCGGCGGTTACAGCCTCACCTTTCGCAGTCGCAGCGCGTTGGTGACGACCGAGACCGAGCTCATCGCCATCGCAGCGCCGGCGAGCATGGGCGAGAGCAGCAAGCCGAAAAACGGGTAGAGCACGCCGGCCGCGACCGGCACGCCAAGCGTGTTGTAGACGAAGGCGAAGAACAGGTTCTGCTTGATGTTGCGCATCGTCGCGCGCGACAGCCGGATCGCCTTGACGATACCGCGCAGGTCGCCCTTTACGAGGGTGACGCCCGCGGACTCGATTGCGATGTCCGTTCCGGTGCCCATCGCGATGCCGACGTTTGCCTGCGCGAGCGCCGGCGCGTCGTTGATGCCGTCGCCTGCCATGGCCACCACCCGTCCGCGGCCCTGAAGCGTCTTGATGGTGTCCACCTTCTGCTCCGGTAACACCTCGGCAATCACCTCCTCGATGCCGAGTTGCCTGCCCACCGCCTCGGCCGTCTTGCGCGAGTCGCCGGACAGCATCACCACGCGCACGCCTTCGGCCTGCAACGCCTTGATTGCCTCGGGCGTGCTGTCCTTGATCGGGTCGGCGACGGCGATCACCGCGGCGACGCGGCTGTCGAACGCGGCATACATCGCGGTCTTGCCCTGGGTCCTCAGCGCATCCGCTCTGTCGGCCAGCGTTTGCGGCACGGCGGCGAACGTCTCCATGAAGCGCCGGCTGCCGATGGCCACCTTACGGCCGCCAATCTCGCCGTGTACCCCCTGGCCAGTGACAGACTCGAAGCGCGCAACGGGTTGCAGCCGGACACCGCGGTCTTCCGCGCCCTTCACGATGGCCTGGGCGAGCGGGTGCTCGCTCGCGCGCTCGAGACTGGCAATGAGCGCCAGGGCGTCGTTCTCCGCGATGCTCTCAACCACGAGGTCCACGAGCTGCGGTCGTCCGAGCGTCAACGTGCCCGTCTTGTCCACCACCAGCGTGTCCACGTCCCGCAGCTTCTCCACCGCTTCGGCGTTTCGAAATAGGATGCCGTTCAGCGCGCCCTGTCCCATGGCGACGGTGATCGAGATCGGCGTTGCCAGGCCCAGCGCGCATGGGCAGGCAATGATCAGCACCGCTACCGCGTTCACCAGCGCGTAGGCGAGGCGCGGTTCCGGGCCGAAGCTCCACCAGGCGATCGCCGTGACGACGGCGACCAGGACGACGGCCGGCACGAACCAGGCGGCGACGCGATCGGCGAGACGCTGTACCGGGGCACGAGTGCGCTGCGCCTGCGCCACCATGTGCACGATCCGCGAGAGCAGGGTATCGGCGCCTATCCGTTCAGCACGGATGACGAGCGAACCCTTGCCGTTGATGGTTGCGCCAGTCACCCTGTCGCCCGGCTTCTTGGGAACAGGAAGCGGCTCGCCGGTGATCATGGACTCATCCACATTGGATGACCCTTCGAGGCAGGTGCCGTCGACTGGAACCTTTTCGCCGGGGCGCACCCGCAGCCGGTCGCCAACCTGCACCTGATCAAGCGGCACCTCGACCTCCCGCCCGTCCCCCTCGAGGCGCAGCGCGGTGTTAGGCGCCAGCGCGAGCAGCTTGCGGATCGCCTGGCTGGTTTCCCCTATGGCGCGCAGTTGCAAGACTTCGCCGAGCAGCACCAGGGTGACGATGACCGCCGCCGCTTCGAAGTACACGCCCACCGCACCGCCGTGTTCCCGGAATTCCTGTGGAAACAGGCCGGGCGCGATCACGCCGATGACACTGAAGAGATAAGCGAGGGCGACGCCGAGCCCGATCAGGGTGTACATGTTCGGGCTGCGGTTTGTGAGCGAGAGCCAGAACTTGTGGAAGAACGGCCAGCCTCCCCACAGCACCACCGGCGTGGCGAGCGCAAGCTGCGCCAGCGCGCCCCAGCGCTGCGCCCCCGGCGTGTAAACGTGCCCGCCGAATTGAGGCAGCAGCATCGCCAGCACAACGACCGGCACGCTCAATGCGAGGCTCACCCAGAAACGGCGCGTCATGTCGCGTAATTCCGAGTCGTCTTCTTGCGCACCCGCTACCGGGACGAGCGCCATGCCGCACTTCGGGCAGTTGCCGGGCTTGGGGCTGCGCACCTCCGGATGCATCGGGCAGGAGTACTCGGCCGCTGCCGGCGCAACTGGAATCAGCGGCACCAACGCCATGCCGCACTTGGGGCAGCTGCCGGGCCCGTCCTGCACGATCTCCGGGTGCATCGGGCAGGTGGAGGTCCCGTGCGTTTTCGCACCGGCGTCAGTGGCGGGCGGCGCGGACTTCGCCAGGTATTTCGCGGGATCGGCCTGGAACCTGGTGCGGCAGCCGTCGCAGCAAAAGTAGTAGGTGACGCCGCCATGCTCGAACGAGGCTTTCGCGGACTGCGGGTCCACCTTCATTCCGCAAACCGGGTCGGTCGCCTGTGGCACCGCGGCGACGGTGCCGCCGCCGCAGGCGTGCCCGTGATGCGTGTGATCGTGTTGTGAATGCTTCATGTGGATCTCTGATCTATCACGCCTATCAACGGTAACTCTGAAAGATGGCGGTCGTGCCGTCGGACTTCACGAGCAGGACGTCGTAGGGTTGCGGCTTCTTGCTCGGCATGCCGGGCGAACCCGCCGGCATACCGGGCACAGCGAGCCCCTTCGCTTTCGGCCGCTCTGCCAGCAGGCGTTTGATTTCCCGTGCCGGCACGTGTCCCTCGATGGCGTAGCCCTCCACCACAGCGGTATGGCAGCCGGCGAGCGCATCGGGAATTCCGTAGCGGCGGCGCGCGGCGCTCGTGTCGTCCACGTTAATCGGCTTCACCCGGAAGCCGTTGGCGCGCAGATGTTCCATCCACGCGCTGCAACAGCCTCACGTGGGGTCGAGG
>CAZCGD010000231.1:0-31570 GCA_964498105.1 uncultured Streptomycetaceae bacterium | reverse complement strand
TCTTGCGCCAGCGGAAGGCGATCGAGGCATCCCAGTCCGTCGGCGGCGCCTCCCGCGGCAGCAACCGCTCCAGCCGCGCGAGCAGCGCTTCGGCCTGCTTGATCAATTTGTCGGCGTCAGCCATTTGTATAGTGCTGAGTGTTGAGTGTTGAATGTTGAGTTTCCAAGCGCCAAGCGACAACTTAGCATTCAAAACTTAAAATTCAAAATTCCGTCAGGTGCGGTATTCCGCGTTGATCGTGACGTAGTCATGCGACAGGTCGCACGTCCATACCGTCGCTGCGGCGGAACCCCGGTTGAGGGCGACCCGCACCGTGATTTCGGCCTGCTTCATGACGCGCGCTCCGTCCGCCTCACGGTAGCCGGGGCTGCGCCCGCCGCCCTTCGCCACCAGCACGTCATCGAGATAGAGGTCAACCTTGTCCACCGCAAGGTCCGTGATGCCGGCGTAGCCGACCGCGGCGAGGATGCGGCCGAGATTGGGATCGGATGCAAAAAACGCGGTTTTCACCAGCGGCGAGTGCGCGATGGCGTAGGCCACTTTGCGGCACTCGTCTTCCCTGCGCCCGCCTTCGACGCGGACGGTGATGAATTTGGTCGCGCCTTCGCCATCGCGGATGATCGCCTGCGCGAGTTCGGTCGCCGCCGCCGTAACGCCCTCCGCCAACGCTGTGAACCCTGCGCTGTTCGCGTCGACGATCTCCGGCATGTCCGCCCGGCCGGTCGCAACCAGCACGAACGAGTCGTTGGTCGATGTATCGCCATCCACCGTGATGCAGTTGAACGAGCGGTTCGCGGCCTGCGCAACCAGCGCCCGCGTGAGCGGGAGGGCCAGCTTCGCGTCGGTGGCGACGAAGCCAAGCATGGTGGCCATTCCGGGATGGATCATGCCGGCGCCCTTGGCGATGCCGGTTACGGTAATTTCCGTGGCCCCGATATTGACGCGGCACGACGCCGCTTTTGGCAACGTGTCGGTCGTCATGATCGCCTGCGCCGCAGCGAACCAGTTGTCCTCACGCGCGTCGGCGAGGCACGCGGGGAACCCCGCGGTGATCTTGTCGACGGGCAATTGCTCCATGATGACGCCGGTCGAGAACGGCAGCACCTGCGCCGCCGAGCAGTTCATGATCTGCGCGAGGCGGGCGCAGGTCTCGCGGGCCGCGGCCATGCCTTCCCTGCCAGTGCCGGCATTGGCGTTGCCGGTGTTGATCACCAGCGCGCGAATGGAGCGGTCGGGGTCAAGGAGAGTGAGGTGCTGGCGCGCCACTACCACCGGCGCCGCGCAAAACCGGTTTTGCGTGAACACGCCCGCCACGCGGGCCCCGTCCTCCAGCTTCATCACCAGCAGATCCTTGCGGCCCGCCTTACGGATGCCCGCCTGCGTCACGCCCAGGCTCACCCCCCGGACGGGCAGCAGTCGCTTCGGATCGGGCGCGGTCAGGTTGACGGGCATTGGTTTCCGGATTGGTTTCCGGGGGCATCTCTTCGGTCAGAGCCGATTATATCGAGATAGACTGGACTAGCGAGACTCCACGGTCGGCCCCGGAAACCAATAACGCCCGGAGTACCGGGCGTCAAGTTCCTTGTTGTTGTCTTCCATTTTTGAAAACTCACCGTCAGGTGAGTTTTCCATGGCACTGCTTGTACTTCTTGCCGGAGCCGCACGGGCATGGGTCGTTGCGGCCGACCTTCTCGCCGGCGCGCACGAACGGCCGCACCGGCCGTTCGGCCACCGCGACATCGCCCTGCTCCGGCGCCGCGACGGCCGCATCGCCGCCGGCCATGACTTCGGCATGCTGGTACTGGACGTTCCGTGGCACCACGGGCTCCTCCACCGCATTGAGCTCGTCGGCGCTGCGGATCTGCACCATCATCAGGATCTTGGTGACCTCGGACTTGATCGACTCCAGCATCATCGAGAACAGCTCGAACGCCTCGCGCTTGTACTCCTGCTGCGGGTTCTTCTGCGCATAGCCGCGCAGGTGGATGCCCTGCCGCAAGTGGTCGAGCGCGGCGAGGTGCTCGCGCCAGTGGGAGTCGAGGCTCTGCAGCATGATCGCGCGCTCGTAGTGGCGAATGGCCTGTTGATCCACGCTGGCGATCTTGTCCCGGTATTGCTTTCCGGCGGCTTCGGTGATGCGTCGCCGCAGCTCCTCCTGCTCCAGCTCCGGCTCCTCCTTGAGCCAGCGCTGGACCGGGAGCTTCAGCTGCAACTCGGCTTCCAGCGCCCTCTCGAGCCCGGCCGCGTCCCATTGCTCCTCCTGGCTCTCCAGCGGAATGTGCTGGCTGATGGTGCCGTTGAGGACGTCGGTCCGAATCGCGCTGAGGGTTTCCGAGATGTCGCCTGACTCCAGCAGCTCGTTGCGCTGCTGGTAGATGACCTTGCGCTGATCGTTCGCCACGTCGTCGTACTCGAGCAGGTGTTTGCGCATGTCGAAGTTGCGGGCTTCCACTTTGCGCTGGGCGTTCTCGATCGAACGCGTCACCCACCGGTGCTCGATCGCCTCGCCTTCGGGCATCTTCAACCGCTCCATGATCGCCGCCACGCGGTCGGAGGCGAAAATGCGCAGCAGCGGGTCCTCGAGCGCCAGGTAGAAGCGGCTCGAGCCGGGGTCGCCCTGGCGCCCTGAACGCCCGCGCAGCTGGTTGTCGACGCGGCGCGACTCGTGGCGCTCGGTGCCGACAATGTGCAGGCCGCCCGCGGCGACCACCTGGTTGTGCAGCTTCTGCCATTCGAAGCGGATCGTTTCCGCCTGCTTTCGGCGGGTCGTCTCTTCCACCGCCTCGTCCGCCAGCAGCCGGTTGATCTCCGGTTCCGGGTTGCCGCCCAGCACGATGTCGGTGCCGCGGCCCGCCATATTGGTGGCAATGGTGACCATCTTGGGCCGGCCCGCCTGCGCCACGATCTCCGCTTCGCGCGCGTGCTGCTTGGCGTTCAGCACGTTGTGCGGCAGCTTCTCCTTGTTGAGCATCTCCGACAGCATCTCGGAATTCTCGATCGAGGTGGTGCCGACCAGCGTCGGCTGGCCGCGCTCGTAGCAGTCCTTGATGTCGTTGATGATCGCCTGATGCTTTTCGCGTGCCGTGCGAAAGACCTGGTCCATGCGTTCTTCGCGGATCATCTTCATGTGGGTGGGTATCACCACCGTTTCCAGCCCATAGATCTGCTGGAACTCGTAGGCCTCGGTGTCCGCCGTGCCGGTCATGCCGGCGAGCTTGCGGTACATACGGAAGTAATTCTGGAAGGTGATCGTCGCCAGCGTCTGGTTTTCCTTCTGGATCGCCACCCCTTCCTTGGCCTCGACCGCCTGGTGCAGCCCCTCCGACCAGCGCCGCCCCGGCATCAGCCGCCCGGTGAACTCGTCCACGATGATGATGTCGCCGCTCTGCACCACGTACTGCTGGTCGCGGTGGAACAGGGTATGCGCCCGCAGTGCCGCGTTGAGGTGGTGCATGAGGATGATGTTGGCCGGATCGTAGAGGCTGGCTCCGGGCGCGAGCAGGCCGGCCTTGGCGAGCAGATCCTCGGCATGCTCGTGGCCCTGCTCGGACAGCAGCACCTGGTGGGCTTTCTCATCGACCCAGTAATCGCCCGGCTCGTCTTCTTTCTTCTGGCGCGTGAGCTTCGGCGCGACCTGGTTCATCCTGAGATAGAGGTCGGTGGTGTCCTCGGCCTGCCCCGAGATGATGAGGGGCGTGCGCGCCTCGTCGATCAATATCGAGTCCACCTCGTCCACGATCGCGTAATGCAACCCGCGCTGCTGCACGCGCTCCGCGATCTGGTACACCATGTTGTCGCGCAGATAATCGAAGCCGAACTCGTTGTTGGTGCCATAGGTAATGTCGGCGGCGTACGCCTGCTGTTTGAGGCCGTGCTCCATCTGCGAGAGATTGACGCCGACCGTCAATCCCAGGAACCGGTAGATCTTGCCCATCCAGTCGGCGTCGCGTTGCGCCAGGTAATCGTTGACAGTCACGATATGCACGCCCTGGCCGGCAAGGGCGTTCAGGTAGGCGGGCAGCGTTGCCACCAGCGTCTTGCCCTCGCCGGTGCGCATTTCCGAGATCTTGCCATTGTGCAGGGCGATGCCGCCGATCAGCTGCATGTCGAAATGGCGCATGTTGAGGGTGCGCCGCCCCGCCTCGCGCACCACGGCGAACGCTTCCGGCAGCAACTCCTCGAGCGCCTCGCGGCGGGCGGTGTTGCGCTGCCGCTCCAGGTCACTCGACTTTCCGGCGTCGCCATTGGCGTTGCCGGGGATGCCGGCGAGCCGGTCGCGGATGCGCGCGCGGAACGCGTCCGTCCTGCCGAGCAACTCCGCATCGGTCTGCTTTGACATGGCCGGCTCGAGCGCGTTGATGGCTCGCAACTGCCGCTGGTACTGCTTGAGCAACCGCTCGTTGCGGCTGCCGAAGATTATCTTGAGGACGTTCTGGATCATCCGTTCATCGGGTCAAGCAGAATATAAACAAAAAAGGGGTGGGGACATGCCCCACCCCCTTCGGAATCGCACTCCTTAAGATCAGCCGGGCAATCGCAGAAACTGTGCCGGATTTACCGGTGCTCCGCGTTGGCGCACCTCGAAGTGCAGGTGCGTGCCGGTGGCCCGCCCGGTGCTGCCGACCTCACCGATCTTGGCGCCGCGCAGCACCACGTCGCCTATCCTGACCATTCGCTTCGACGCGTGCGCGTAGCGCGTAACGAAACCGTTGCCGTGATCAATTTCGATCATATTACCATACTGCGGATGGAGGTCGGCGAAGATGACGACGCCGCCGGCTGCGGCGCGGATCATCGTGCCCTTCTCCGACATGAAATCGATGCCTTCGTGGAACGCCCGCTGCCCGGTGAACGGATCGATGCGCCAGCCGTAATTGGAAGAATACCAGCCGCCTTCCACCGGCAGCATCGTCGGAATCAGTTTTTTCTTCGCGCTGTCGAAGGTGAACAGCGACTCGAGGATGCCGAGCTTGTCGCTGCGGTCGTCCAGCTGCCGCGTCAGCGAATCGAGCTGGCGAGTGAAGTCGCCGAGCGAAAGATCCTGCGGCGGCAGCGATGATACAGCACCGCCACGCGCCGGCAGTTCGCTGAACACCAGGTCCTGGGGCTTAAAGCCCGCGAGCTTGGCGAGCCGCTCGCCCACCGTTTCCAGCCGCACCAGCTGCGCCTGCATCTGGCCGAGCCTGACCGCCATCGCGTTGAGGTTCTCGCGCAGGTAGGATTCGGTTTTCTCGTTCTGTTCGTGCTGAGCCGACAGTAGAATGGTCTGCAGGTAGGGGATGTTCAGTTCGGCCGCGAAACGAACCATCAGATAATTGAGCGCGGCCGCCAGCACCATGACCATCACCATGGAGGCGAGACCCAGTAGCGCGAACTGCGGCAACCCCAGGGTAAAGGTTTTGGCTTTGGCCAGCTTGCCGGAAACTAGAATAATATTCATCGTTTTACTTCCTGCACCCGCATGCCTGCGCACAAAGTCGGCGATCTGATTGCCCGGACCGGTGAGCTCCGCGCTCTGGCCCACCAGGCTCGGCGCCTGACCGAGGTGCAACAGGTGCTGCTCGAGGCCGTCCCTTTCCCGCTTGCCCGGGCGCTCCGGGTCAAGAATCTCCGGGCCGGCACGCTGTTCGTTATTGCTTCCAATGCGGCGGTGGCAGCCAAACTCAGGCAACTCGCCCCTACCCTGCTATGCCACGTCCGGAAACGGTTGATGGAGGTTACTGGAATCCAGGTGGAAGTGCAAGTTGCAGAGCAGCAAAAAGCCTGTCCAGACAAGCCTGTACGTGATCTAAGTCTCGCGGCCGTTAGCGCGATTGACGGACTTGCGGGAACCCTGAAGGAGTCCCCTCTAAAGGCTGCCTTAACCCGTATGGTGCAACGCCGCAAGAATGTGAAGAAAGGCACACCCGCCTAAGCTACGGTAATGAGTAGAACTGTATTCTCGGCTGTTCCCGGGATAGCTTGAGCCCGATCCTTGCGCTAACCCTAGACCACCAGCACCAGGCGTTCGAGCACGTAGAGCGCCAGGAACACCAACAGGAACACGAACGCAAACTGGAAAACACGCCAGGCGAAGGTGAGGTAGCGCCGGTTGCGGGTGAACAGGTAGAGCCCGATCGAGCCGACGATGGTGAGGAGCACCAGGATGCCCATCAGTCTTAGTACCAGCATGCGCGGTTCCTAGTTCAAGGTTCCCAGGTTCAAGGTTCAAGGTCTGGGCCTGGAACTTGGAACCTGAAACTTGGAACTCCTGGTGCGGCAGCGCGAGCCGCCGCACTAGGCGGGTTGCGGTTGCCAGGCGAGGAAAGCGGGCGCGTCCTCGGCCCGCTCAAAGCTCGCGAACTCCCAGGCCGTCTTGTTCTCGAGCAGCCGCCGCAGCAGCTGGTTATTCAGCGCGTGCCCCGATTTGTGTCCGGAGAAAGCGCCGATCAGTGGGTGGCCGAGCAGGTACAGATCGCCGATCGCGTCAAGCACCTTGTGCTTCACGAACTCGTCCTCGTAGCGCAGGCCGTCGGTATTGAGCACGCGGTAGTCGTCCATGACGATCGCGTTGTCGAGGCTGCCGCCGAGCGCGAGCCCCTGCGAGCGCATCGTTTCGACGTCCTGCATGAAGCCGAACGTGCGGGCGCGGCTCACTTCCTTGGTGTACGAGGTCGTGGAGAAGTCCACCGTCACCGACTGGCGGGTCTTGTCGAACACCGGGTGGGCAAATTCAATGCTCATGGTGAGCTTGAAGCCGTTGAACGGCTCGAAGCGCACCCACTTATCGCCTTCCTTCACCTCGACCGGCTTCAGGACCCGGACGAATTTTTTCGGCGCATTCTGCTCCTCGATCCCTGCCGACTGCAGCAGGAACACGAACGGGCCGGCGCTGCCGTCCATTATCGGCACTTCGGCGGCGGTGAGATCGACGTAGGCGTTGTCGATGCCGAGGCCCGCCAGCGCCGACATCAGGTGCTCGACGGTGGAAATTCTGACCCCATCCTTTTCCAGGCCGGAAGACAGCCGCGTGTCGCCTACCGCATAGGGCTCGCCCCGTATGTCCACGGGACGGTCGAGATCAACGCGCCTGAACACGATGCCGGCATCGGCCGGCGCCGGACGCAGCGTCATGTATACCTTGGCGCCGGTATGCAGGCCCACGCCCGTGGCGCGGATCATGTTCTTCAGCGTGCGCTGCTTGAGCAAGAAAACTCCCTGAAATTTCAGTGCCTTAACCACTCCAGTGTAACACGCCGCTATGTTGCCATGCAACAAAACAGTAATGCCCTCATGCTACGGCAGAACAGCCGGCGATGAAACGCCCTTCCACCCGCCGCGCGCGGCGGATGAAACCCCACCCACCGCCCGGTGGGGCCTCAATCCGCCTGTTTGCGCAGGAATGCCGGGATGTCGAGCATCTCGACGCCCGACTGCCGCATCGCGTCGACGGTGGCGTCGCGGTTCCGCTTCGAGCGCATCACCGCCGGCATATCGAGTTCGCGGTAGTCCACTTCCAGCGACTGGTTGTCGGTGCCGGTCCTGGCCGCAACCACCGTGAGCGGCTTCTGCTGGCGCACGACTGGCCGGCCGAGGCCGGTGGCAATGATGGTCACCCGCAGCTGATCGCCCAGCGCATCGTCGTAGACCGTGCCGATAATGGGATGCGCCGACTCTGCCGAGAACGCCTTGATCGTTCCCATCACGTCGTACATCTCCTGCAGCTGGAAGGTCGCCTTGCTGGCGGAGATATTGACCAGGACGCCACGCGCGTCCGAAATATTGACGTCCTCCAGCAGCGGGCAGGCCACCGCCTGCTCTGCGGCGAGCCGCGCGCGGTCGGGGCCCGCGGCCTTCGCCGAGCCCATCATCGCCATGCCCATCTCGGCCATCACCGTGCGCACGTCGGCGAAGTCGACGTTGATCATGCCCGGGCAGCTGATGATTTCGGCGATGCCGGCCACCGCGCCGTGCAGCACGTCGTTGGCGGCCCTGAATGCGTCATCCAGCGTCACCTGGTTGCCGAGCACTTCCATCAGCTTGTCGTTAGGCACCACGATCAGCGAATCGACGTGGGGCGACAGCGCCTCGATGCCTTCCTGCGCGATGCGCTGGCGCTTGCCTTCGAACGAGAACGGCTTGGTGACCACCGCGACCGTGAGGATGCCGAGCTCCTTCGCAATCTCGGCCACCACCGGCGCCGCGCCGGTGCCGGTGCCCCCGCCCATGCCCGCGGTCAGGAACAGCATGTCCGCCCCGGCGATGGTCTCGGCGATGCGCTCGCGGTCCTCCAGCGCCGACTGCCGCCCGACCTCCGGGTTGGCCCCGGCGCCCAGCCCCTTGGTGATGCCGGTGCCGAGCTGGAGCTGAGCCTTGGCTTGATTGCGCCTCAGCGCCTGGGCATCGGTATTGGCGGAGATGAACTCCACCCCCTGCACGCCCTTCTCAATCATGTGGTCGACGGCATTGCCGCCGCAGCCGCCCACTCCGATCACCTTGATCACAGCCTCCTGAGCTTGTGCGTCTACGATTTCAAACATGAGTGTCTCCTTTTATTGAATCAGCGAATCCCATTACTAGAAATTTCCGGTGAACCACGATTTCATCTTTTCCAGCACCTGCTGGAACGAGTTGGCATTCATGCGCGAAAGTTCGCGGCTCCGGTGCTGCTGCATGCCCGTCAGCAGCAGGCCCACGCCCGTCGCGTGCCGCGGGTGGCGCACGGTTTCTGCCAGCGCGCCGGAGTAGGCCGGGTATCCCACTCGCACCGGCATGTGGAAAATCTCTTCGCCCAGCTCAACCATCCCCTGCATCACGCTGGTGCCGCCGGTAATCACCACGCCGGAGGACAGCAGCTCCTCGTAGCCGCTGCGTCGGAGCTCGGTCTGCACCAGCGAGTACAGCTCCTCTACGCGCGGCTCGATCACCTCGGACAGCGTCTTGCGTGACAGCTGACGTGGCTCGCGATCGCCGAGCCCCGGCACGTCCACCATGTCGTTGGGGTTGGCAAGCTGCGACAGCGCGCAGCCGTAGCGTTCCTTGATGTCCTCGGCATCCTTCGTCGGCGTGCGCAGCGCCATCGCGATGTCGTTGGTGATCTGGTCGCCGGCGATGGGGATCACCGCGGTATGGCGGATCGCCCCATGGGTATAAACGACGAGGTCGGTGGTGCCGCCGCCGATGTCCATCAGCGCGACGCCGAGGTCCTTCTCGTCCTCGGAGATCACCGCCTGCGCGGAGGCGAGCGGCTGCAGCACCAGGTCGCGCACCTCCAGCCCGCAGCGGCGCACGCACTTCACGATGTTCTGGGCGGAGGACACCGCCCCGGTCACGATGTGCACCTTGACCTCGAGCCGCACGCCGTTCATGCCCAGCGGCTCGCGCACGTCCTCCTGCCCGTCGACGATGAACTCCTGGTTGAGCACGTGCAGGATCTGCTGGTCGTTCGGTATCTGCACCGCGCGCGCAGTGTCTACCGCGCGCTCGATGTCGCTCTGGGCCACTTCCTGGTCCTTGATCGCCACCATGCCCTGCGAGTTAAAGCTGCGAATGTGGCTGCCGGCAATCCCGGTGTAGACCTCGCGGATCTTGCAGTCGGCCATCAGCTCCGCCTCCTCCAGCGCGCGCTGGATGGCGTTGACCGTGGTGTCGATATTGACCACTACGCCTTTCTTCAGCCCGCGCGAGGGGTGGCTGCCCATGCCGATGATCTCGAAGCCGCCTTCCGGCTTGATCTCGGCAACGATCGCGGCGATCTTGGAGGTGCCGATGTCGAGGCCCACCAACAGTTTCTTGCCGTCCCTGGCCTTGCTCATACGCCCGCCCCCCGGCTGCGCCTCGGTTCCGCCCGGCCTGGCCGCTGGTCTGGAAAGCGCACGGCGAAGCCGTTGGCGTAACGCAGGTCCACGTGGTCGATCCGCCGCCCGAGCTGGCCGAGCGTACGGTCATAAACCGCGACGAAACGGGTGAGGCGCGCCTCCACCTGCTCGCGCCCGAGCTCGAGCGTGAGCCCGCTCTGCAGCTTCAGCCGCCAGGCGCGACGCGGCGACACCTGGATCTGCACCGGTGTCTGCCCGATCGCCTGCAGGCTGCGATGGAAATAGCGGAACTGGATGGCGATCTCGCGGGCGGTGCCGTCCGGCCCGATGAACACCGGTAGCTCGTCGGCATACGCCGCCTTGAACACTTCGCCGTGCGTATTCACAAGCGCGGTGCCGGCCCAGCGCGCCAGCGGCACGTGCTCCTCGAAGGCGATGTCGAGCCGCGCCGGCCACTGACGCCGCACCTGCACCCGCCGCACCCACGCCAGCTTTTCGAACGCGTCGCGCACGGCGGCGAGGTCGAGCGTGAGGAGGTTGCCGGCGGCAAGTTCCCGCCGCACCACGCCCTCGATCTGGTCGCGGGTGACGCGCTTAAGCTCGCTGCCGACCGTCACTTCGCGCAGCGCAAACACCGGCAAGCGCGTGGCGAGCGTCCACGCAAGGTACAGCGCCAGCAACACCGCCACGGCGAACAGTGCGTTGGAGAGACCGTTCATCAGCACCGTCCTATCCCACATAGCTACGCCTGTTCCAAGTTCCAGGTTTCAAGTTTCAAGTCATCCGACATGTGCCGACTCCAGGATCCGCACGCACAGATCCTCGAATGAAATTCCCGTTGCGCGCGCGGCCATCGGCACCAGGCTGTGGTCGGTCATGCCGGGGATGGTGTTGACCTCCAGCAGCTGCGGGTTGCCGTCGCGGTCGAGCATCAGGTCCACGCGCCCCCAGCCGCTGCAGCCAAGGACGCGGAACGCCTCCAGCGCCGTCTGCTGCAGCGCCCGCTCCTGGCCGGCGGGGAGCCCGCACGGGCAGATATAGCGGGTATCGTCGGCAAAGTACTTGGCCTGGTAGTCGTAGAATTCGCGCGGCGTTTCGAGCCGGATCAGCGGCAGCGGCTCGTCCCCGAGAATGGCCGCCGTCAGCTCCGCGCCCTCGATGAAGCGCTCCGCAATCACCACGTCGTCGTAGCGCGCGGCAAGCTCGTAGGCCGGCGCGATCTTCTCGAACGAGGTCACTTTGCTCATGCCGATCGAGGAGCCCTCGCGCGCCGGCTTGACCATCAGCGGCAACCCCAGCCGCGCCGCGAGTGCGGCGGAGTCGGTGCGCGCGTTCATGAGCTGGCAGGCCGGCGTCGGCAGCCCCGCGGCCTGCCACAGCAGCTTGGTGCGCCACTTGTCCATGGCGAGCGCGCTCGCCATCACGCTGCTGCCGGTATAGGGAATGCCGAGATACTCGAGCGCGCCCTGCACCGTGCCGTCCTCGCCGAAGCGCCCGTGCAGCGCGATGAAGGCGCGTGAGTAGCCCTGCGACTGCAGCGCCTCGAGGCCACTGTCGCGCGGGTCGAAGGCGTATGCGTCCACGCCGCTCTTCTTCAGCGCGTTGAGGACCATCGTCCCGCTCTTCAGCGAGATTTCACGTTCCGCCGAACGTCCGCCCATTAGCACTGCCACCTTTCCGAACTTTCCCCTCATCCCTCATCCCTCATCCCTCGACCCTGTCACCGACGATGCGCACCTCGCGCTCGAGCGCAACCCCGAACTTCTCCTTTACCGACCGCTCCGCGAGCAGGATCAGCGCCTCGATGTCGGCTCCCTGCGCCGCGCCGCGGTTGACGATGAAATTGGCGTGCTTGTCCGAGATCATCGCGCCGCCGATTGCGTGCCCCTTCAGGCCGCTCGCCTCGATCAGGCGCGCCGCATAGTCGCCCGGCGGGTTGCGGAACACCGAGCCGGCATTGGGCTCGTTGAGCGGCTGCGCGGCGATGCGCCGCTTGAGCAGCTCGGTGATCTTGGCGCGGGACTCCGCCCCGGAGCCGCGCTTCAGGTTGAAGACCGCCGCGAGGAACCATTCTTCCGCGGGATGACTACCTTCTGCGTTGATGCTTCCGTCCGCATCCTTCAGGCGCACGAGGCGGTAGTCGATCGCGTATTCGTCCGGCGTGCGCACCCGCCGTTTGCCGGCACGGTCCACTGTGTGCACGTGCGCGACGATGTTCCAGGTTTCGCCGCCGTAGCAGCCGGCGTTCATCGCCAGCGCCCCGCCCACCGTGCCGGGAATGCCGGTGAGAAATTCGGCGCCGGCGAGCTCGTTCAGCGCGGCGAAGCGGGCCACCTTCGGGCTGGCGGCGCCGGCCTCGGCGTAGATGCCGCCGCCCAGCACGCCCAGGTGGTCGAGCCGCACTTCGCGCAGCGCCCGCTGGGTGAAGATCACGGTGCCCCGCAGTCCGCCGTCGCGCACCAGCAGGTTGCTGCCGAGGCCGGTCATGAGCACCGGCTCGGCGGTGGGCAGCGAGCGCAGGAAAGCAACGAGGTCCTCCAGATCCGCCGGGAAATAGGCGGTGCGCGCCGGGCCGCCCGCGCGCCAGCTGACGTGGCGTGCCATCGGCTCGCGCCGCTTGAGTTCGCCGCGCAGGCCCGCCGCCGCCAGATCGCCTGTCTCCACCATGTTCATGCGGCGCCGTTCACGCTTCTCGGCCGGGCGTTCACCAGCGCCGCCGGCACGTTGCCTACGGAACCCGCGCCCATCGTCAGCACCACGTCGCCGTCGCGGGCGGCGGCGAGTATTGCTGCCGGCAGGTCGGCGACCTTGTCCACGAAGATCGGCTCGAGCTTGCCCTGCACCCGGATCGCGCGCGCCAGGGCCTTGCCGTCCGCCGCCACGATCGGCGCCTCTCCCGCGGAATAGACTTCGGTCAGCACCAGGGCGTCGGCGGTCGACAGCACTTTCACGAAATCCTCGAAACAGTCGCGGGTCCGTGTGTAGCGGTGGGGCTGGAACGCGAGCAGGATCCTGCGCTTGGGGAAGGCGCCGCGCGCGGCCGCGAGCGTCGCCGCCATCTCCGCGGGGTGATGGCCGTAGTCGTCCACCAGCATGAAGCTGCCGCCGCCCTGGAGCCGCACCTTGCCGTGGCTCTGAAAACGCCGGCCCACGCCCTTGAATTCCGCCAGCGCCTTCGCGATCGCCGCCTCCGGCACGCCGAGCTCGACGCCGACCGCGATCGCGGCGAGCGCGTTGCGCACGTTGTGCGCGCCGGGAAGATTGAGGGAGACCGCCAGCTCGCCGCCGGCATGCACGGCGCGGAAGCGCATCTGGCCGCCGCTCGCCGCGACATCCACCGCGCGCACCTGCGCATCCGGGGAGAGGCCGTAGGTGACGATCGGCTTGGTGAGCTGCGGCATCACGAGCCGCACGTTGGGGTCATCGGCGCACAGTACCGCCACGCCGTAGAACGGCAGGCGTTGCAGGAAATCCACGAATGCCTGGCGCAGCCGGTCCATGGAATGCTGATAGGTCTCCATGTGGTCGGCGTCGATATTGGTGACTACCGCGAGCACCGGCTGCAGGTAGAGGAAGGAAGCGTCGGATTCGTCCGCCTCCACCACGATGAACTCGCCCGCGCCCAGGCGGGCATTGGAGCCGGCGGCTTCCAACCGGCCGCCGATCACGAAGGTCGGGTCGAGCCCGCCCTCCGCCAGCACGCTGGCGACGAGGCTGGTGGTCGTGGTCTTGCCGTGCGTGCCGGCGACCGCGATGCCCTGCCGCAGCCGCATCAGCTCGGCAAGCATCAGCGCGCGCGGCACCACCGGTATCTTCTTCGCGCGCGCCGCGATCACCTCCGGGTTGTCGTCCCTGACCGCGCTCGACACCACCACCGCGTCGGCGCCGGCGATGTGCTCTTCGGCATGGCCGAGGTGGATCCTGGCGCCGAGCTGCCGCAGCCGCCGCGTCGCCGCCGTCTCGGCGAGATCGGAGCCGCTCACCTTATAGCGCAGCGTGAGCAGCACTTCGGCGATGCCGCTCATCCCCGCGCCGCCGATACCGACGAAGTGCACGTGCTTGACCTTGTGTCTCATCGTTCAAACCCTTTTACCGCCGAGGCGCGGAGACACGGAGACAATTTCCGTTCATGCCTTCTCAGCGACTCTGCGTCTCTGCGGTAAATGGTTTTCATGTCGCTCCCGCCAGCTCCATGCACGCCTGCGCCACCGCCTGCGTCGCCCCGGGGCGCCCCGCTGCGCGCGCCGACTGCGCCATCACCAGCAGCCGCTCGCGCGTGAAGCCGGAGAGCACTTCGGCGAGCCGTTGCGCGGACAGTTCGCGCTGCGGCACGAGCAGCGCGGCGCCCCGGTCGGCAAGGAAGCGGGCGTTGATCGTCTGGTGATCGTCCATTGAGTGCGGGTACGGCACCAGGATCGAGGCGATGCCCGCCGCGGCGATCTCCGCGACGGTGGTGGCGCCGGCGCGGCACACGATCAGGTCGGTTTCCGCGTAACGCGCGGCCATGTCATCGATGAATGGCGCCACCGTGGCATTGACGCCGTGCGCCTCATAGCGGTCCCGCACCGCCTGGGTGTGCGCCGCGCCCGCCTGGTGCGTGACGCGCAGGCGCGCTTCAGGCGCCAGCAGCGCCAGCGCTTCGGGCACGACGGTGTTGAGCACCTGCGCCCCCAGGCTGCCGCCCACCACCAGCAAGCGCAGTTGCCCGGCGCGCGCCGCGTAGCGGTTCTCCGGCGGCGCCATGGCAACGATTTCCTCGCGCACCGGGTTGCCGGTCCAGATCACGGCCGTCGCCTCGCCGAAAGCGTTGGGAAAAGTCGTGAGCACCCGGTCGGCAATCCTCGCCAGCACGCGGTTGGCGAGCCCCGCCACCGAGTTCTGCTCGTGGATCGCGAGCGGCCGGTTGCAGAGTGAAGCCATCATGGCGCCGGGAAACGAGACGTAGCCGCCCATGCCGAGCACCACGTCGGGCCGGTGCGCGAAGATCGCCCGCGCAGTCTGCCAGAACGCGACCAGCAGATTGAACGGCAGCAGCGCGGCGGCGATGATGCCCTTGCCGCGCACGCCGGACATGCGTACCCACGCCATAGCGTAGCCGCGTGGCGGGATCAGCCGCTCCTCCATGCCGCCGCGCACGCCGATCCACACCACGGTCCAGCCCTGCGCGCGCAGTTGCTCGGCCACCGCCAACGCGGGAAATATATGCCCACCCGTACCGCCCGCCATGATCATGATCGTCCGGCTCATACGGTGAACCCCCGCATGATCTGCCGGTTCTCCCAATCCACCCGCAACAGGATGGCGATCGCGCAGCAGATGGAGACCAGCGCGCTGCCGCCGAACGAGACCAGCGGCAGCGTCAGGCCCTTGGTGGGCAGCATGCCGGTATTGACGCCGATGTTGATGATCGCCTGCACGCCGATCCACAGACCTATGCCCTGCGCCACCAGCGCGGGGAAATAGCGCTCGAGCGAGGTGGCGCGGCGCCCGATGACGAATGCGCGCATCACGATCCAGGCAAAGCCGAAGATGATGGCCGCGACGCCCACGAAGCCGAGTTCCTCCGCGATCACCGCCAGCAGGAAATCGGTGTGCGCTTCGGGGAGGTAGAACAGTTTCTCGACGCTCGCGCCGAGGCCCACGCCGAGCCATTCGCCGCGCCCGAAAGCAATCAGCGCATGCGACAGCTGGTAGCCGCGGCCGTAGGCATCGGCCCAGGGGTCCATGAAACCGACGATCCGCTGCAGCCGGTAGGGCGAAGTGACAATCAACAGGACGAACCCCGCCAGCAGCAGCACGAACAGCCCGGCGAACAGCCGCCAGCTCATGCCGCCGAGGAAAAGAATCCCCATGGCGATGATGGTAATCACCACGAACGCGCCGAAATCCGGCTCGCGCAGCAGCAGCCAGCCGACCACCAGCATCACTACGAACAGCGGCAGAAAGCCCTTGCGGAAGCTCGCCATGTGGGCAGCCTTGCGCACCGTGTAATCGGCGGCGTACAGCACCACGGCGAGCTTCACCAGTTCGGACGGCTGCAGCGTGGTGAAATAGAGCGAGATCCAGCGCTGGCTGCCGTTCACCTCGCGCCCGATGCCGGGGATCAGCACCAGGACCAGCAACGCGGCGCCGCACAGGAACAGGAACGGCGCGGCCTGCTGCCACAGCCTCAGCGGCACCTGAAATACGGCGACCGCCGCCGCCATGCTGGCGGTGACGAACAGGCCGTGCCGCATCAGGTAATAGGTCGGTTGGAAGCCGCTCGCGCGGCTGCCTTCCGCGATCGCAATCGAGGACGAATAGACCATGACCAGGCCGACGCCGAGCAGCAGCAGCGTGGCCCACACCAGGCCCTGATCGTATTCGGTGAGCGGCGCGCGCGGCCTGGCTTCGGTATAGAACACGGCTCAGCTCCGTCCGCTCTCGAGACGCCGCACCGCGGCGACGAAGGCCTCGGCGCGGTGCACGTAGTCGCGGAACATGTCGTAGCTCGCGCACGCAGGAGACAGCAGCACGGCGTCGCCCGGCCGCGCCTCCCGGTACGCCATCGCGACCGCCTCGTCCATGTCGCCGGCGCGCCTGAGCGCCACGCCGCTCGCGGCCAGCGCGTGCTCGATCTTGCCGGCATCGCGGCCGATCAGCACCACCGCGCGGGCTCGCTCCTTCACCGCGGGCGCGAGCGGTGAGAAGTCCTGTCCCTTGCCGTCGCCGCCGGCGATCAGCACCACCGGCCGCCCGATTCCAGTCAGCGCCGCCACGGTCGCGCCGACGTTGGTGCCCTTCGAGTCATCGAGGAACACGACGCCCGCGTGCTCCGCTACTTTCTGCATGCGGTGCGGCAGGCCCTTGAAGGTACGCAGCGCCCGCGCCAGCGCCTCATCGGGAGCGCCGATCGCGTACGCGAGTGCGTGCGCCGCCAGCGCATTGGCCGCGTTGTGCCGCCCGGTGAGCGGCAATTCCGACGCCGCCATCAGGGATCGCGGGCCGCGCGCGAGCAGTTCGCCGGCGCCCGCCGCGCGCATGCCCCATTCCGTTTCGGCGCGCGGCTCTCCCGCCCCGAACGTGTAACCGGCGCGGCCGGCCCGCGCCATGTCCATGCTCCTGCGGTCGTCGCGGTTAAGCACCTGCACGCCGCCGCCCGCGAACACGCGCGCCTTCGCCGCTGCGTATTCCTTCATGCTGTCGTAGCGATCGAGGTGGTCCTCGGTGACGTTCAGCACCGTGGCCGCGTCGGGCTCGAGGCTCCACGTGCTCTCGAGCTGGAAGCTGGACAACTCGAGGATGAACACGTCCGGCGCGCGGCCGCCATCCTCGACCGCGGCGAGCGCATCCAGCACCGGCAGGCCGATGTTGCCGGCAACCACTGTCTCGCGTCCCGCGGCGCGGCAAATCTCGCCCGTCATCACCGTCACCGTGCTCTTGCCGTTGGAGCCGGTCACTGCGAGCACCTTAGCGGTTCCGAGTTTCGGGTTCCGTGTTCCGGATTGTTTCAAGGCCTGGGCAAAGAGTTCGATGTCGCCGACGATCGGCACGCCGCGTTTCACCGCGCCGGCGATCGGCGCTTCGCGCCGGTCGATGCCGGGGCTGATCGCGATCAGGTCGGCGCCCGCGAGGGTCGCATCGCTGAACTTGCCGGTCGCGAGCGGCGCCTGCGGCAGCTCGCGCGCAAGGCGCGCCGCGTGCGGCGGCGCGGCGCGGCTGTCGGCAACGCGCACGCTGGCACCACGCCGCGCGAGCCAGCGCGCCATCGACAGCCCCGTGTCACCGAGTCCGAGCACAACCACCTTTCGTCCGTTCAGGTCCACAAGTCATATCTAACCGCCGATTAACGCCGATCAACGCCGATATCGAGGTTTTCAACAATCTTCGATCCGCGTTTATCGGCGTTCATCTGCGGTTTCACTTAACGTAGTTTCAGCGTCGACAATCCCACCAGCACCAGCATCATCGTGATGATCCAGAACCTCACGACGACTTGATTCTCTTTCCAGCCCTTCAATTCGTAGTGGTGATGCAGCGGCGCCATGCGGAAAATGCGCTTGCCGGTCAGCTTGAAGGAGGCGACCTGCAGCACCACCGACAGGGTCTCTATCACGAACACGCCGCCCATGACGAAGAGCACGATCTCCTGGCGCGCGATGACGGCGATGGTGCCGAGCGCCGCGCCCAACGCGAGCGCGCCGACGTCGCCCATGAATACTTCCGCCGGGTAGGCGTTGAACCACAGAAACGCGAGGCCGGCGCCCGCGATCGCGCCGCAGATCACCGTCAGTTCCCCCGCGCCCGGTATGTAGGGGAACCCCAGGTATTTCGCGAACACCGCGTGGCCGGCGACGTAGGCGAAGATGCCGAGCGCGCTGCCGATCATCACCGTTGGCATGATCGCGAGCCCGTCGAGCCCGTCGGTCAGATTCACCGCGTTGCTGGTGCCGACGATCACGAAATAGGTCATGACGATGAAGCCGAACGCGCCGAGCGGGTACGCCACCGCCTTGAAGAACGGCACGATGAACTGGGTCTGCGCCGGCAGGCTGGTGTAGAACGCGAGGTAGCAGGCCGCGGCGGCGCCGATCACCGACTGCCAGAAGAACTTGGCCCCCGCCGACAGTCCCTTGGGGTTGCGCGCCATCACCTTGCGGTAGTCGTCCACCCAGCCGATCGCGCCGAAGCCGAGCATCACCCACAGCACCACCCACACCAGGCGGTTCTCCAGGTCGGCCCACAGCAGGACCGTGATGGTGATCGCGGCCAGGATCAGCGCTCCGCCCATGGTCGGCGTGCCGGCCTTGGCGAGGTGCGTCTGCGGGCCGTCGTCGCGCACCGCCTGCCCGACCTTGTAGGCAGTCAGCTTGCGGATCATCGCCGGTCCGATGAGGAAAGTGATGACGAGCGCGGTGAGGCAGGCCAGCACCGCCCGCAGCGTGATGTAGGTGAACACGTTGAAGCCGCGGATGTCTTTCGCCAGCCACTGGGCGAGCTCTAGGAGCATGTCGCCTCCGGCGTTTCGGGTTCCGGGTTCCGGGTTCCGGGTTCAGGCATGTCCGCTCTCCGGCTCGGAACTCGAAACTCGCAACTCGCAACTTTGAACGACGCGCTCCATGTGCATGAAGCGCGAGCCCTTGATCAGCACGGCGACGTCCGGCGCCAGCGCGCGCTCGATTTCGGCGAGCAGGTCCTCGATGCGGGTGTAGTGGCGCGCGCCGGGGCCGAAGGCGCGCGTCGCGTGCGCCGACAGCTCGCCCAGCGTGAGCAGTCGCTCGACGCCGCTCTCCCGCGCGCAGCGTCCGACCTCGGCGTGCATTTCCGCCGCGTCCGGTCCGAGCTCGCCCATGTCGCCCAGCACCAGCAACCGCCTGCCCGGCGCCTGCGCCAGCACCGCAATCGCCGCGCGCGCGGAGTCGGGATTGGCGTTGTAGGTATCGTCGATCAGCGTCGCGCCGTGCACGCCCGCCTTTTTCTGCAGCCGGCCCTTGGCGCCGGAGAACCGCGCCAGCCCCCTCGCGATGGCGGGTGCCGGCACCTTGAGGGCGATGGCGGCGGCGCTGGCAGCCAGCGCGTTCATCACGTTGTGCAGCCCGGGCGCCTTCAGCACCGCCCGGGCTTCGCCCTGCGGCGTCTTCAGCACGATCTCGCTCTCAAGCCAGCGCAACTGGTAGGTCGCCGATACCGCGGCGCGGCTCTCGATTCCGAAGTCCACAACGCGCCGGTCGCCGGCCAACTCGCGCCAAAGGCCGGCGTGGCGGTCGTCGGCGTTGATCACCGCCGTGCCGTCGGGCTTCAAGCCCTCGAAGATCTCGCCCTTGGCGCGCGCGATGGCCTCGACCGAGCCCAGGAACTCGACATGCGCCGTGCCGGCATTGTTGATGAGCGCGACATCCGGCGCTGCCAGCCGCGCGAGGGTGCGGATCTCGCCGGCGTGGTTCATGCCCATCTCGATCACGGCGTAACGGTGGCCGGCCCGCAGCTCGAGCAGCGTCAGCGGCACGCCGATGTCGTTGTTGAGGTTGCCGCGCGTGGCATGCACCGGGGATTGAGGATCGAGGGCCGAGGATTGAGCGGAGCACGCTTCGCGCAGGATCGAGGCGAGCATTTCCTTGACGGTTGTCTTGCCGTTGCTGCCGGTCAGCGCGACGAGCGGCATGTCGAACTTGTTCCTCCAGTACGCCGCCAGCGTGCCCAGGGATTTTCGGGTGTCATCGACGATCAGTAACGGCAGCCGATCACTCAACTCTCGATCCTCGATCCTCGATCCTGATTTCTGGACCAATGCGCCGGCTGCGCGTTGCTGAACTGCCTGATTGATGAAATCATGGCCGTCGTAGCGCTCGCCCTTCAGTGCCACGAACAGGGCCTGCGGCGACAACGCGCGGGTGTCGGTCCCAACGGCGTCGAAGGCACGGTCTTCACCGCGCAGTTCAGCGGGGATAGCGCGCGCAGCTTCCGACAGGCGCATCATGCTCATCGGCGTGCCACGGCCTCCTTCGCCACCGCCGCGTCCGAGAACGGGCGTCGCGCGCCGCGAATCTCCTGGTACGCCTCGTGTCCCTTGCCCGCCAGCAGCACGATGTCGCCGCGGCGCGCCTCCCGCACCGCGCGCAGGATCGCTGCGCGCCGGTCGGGCTCGATCACCATCCCGCCGGCGGCGCCGCGCACGCCGCTGACGATGTCGTCGATGATGCGCCGCGGATCCTCGCCGCGCGGGTTGTCGGAGGTGACCACCACGCGATCGGCCAGCGCCGCGGCCAGGCGTCCCATCTGCGGGCGCTTGCCGCGGTCGCGGTCGCCGCCGCAGCCGAAGACGCAGATCAGTTCCGGGTTCCGAGTTTCGAGTTTCGAGATGCGCCCACGATGTTTTCCTGCGTCTGACCCGGAACCCGGAACCCGGAACTCGGAACTTGAGAGCAGGTCGCGCAGCGTGAGCAGCGTCTGCTCGAGCGCGTCGGGGGTGTGGGCGTAATCCACGACCACCAGCGGGCGCGGGCCGCCGCCGAGGCGCTGCAGCCGGCCGGGAACGGGCTTAAGCTGCGAGAGCGGGGCCACCGCCCGGTGCAGCGTGACGCCGCTCGCGAGCAACACCGCCAGCGTTCCGAGGAGGTTGTAGGCGTTGTGCCGCCCGAGCACCGTGCTCTTCACGCGCGCCGTTCCCCACGGCGTCCTGGCGTCGAAACTCACGCCGCGCGCGCTGGTAACCAGGTTGGAGCCCGTGACGCGCGCGAGCCGCGTGACGCGCGTTGCCCCAAAGCCGTAACCGATCACCTTCAGCCCGGGCCGCCGGATGCGGCGCGCGAGCGCGGCGCCGAATTCATCGTCGAGGTTCACCACCGCGTGCCTCAACGTCTCCCACGCGAACAGGCGCGCCTTGGCCTCGCCGTAGCGCCGCAGCGTGCGGTGGTACTCGAGATGGTCGCGCGAGAGGTTGGTGAAGAGCGCGACGTCGAACTCGACCCCCGCCACGCGGTCCTGGTCAAGGCCGATGGAGGACACCTCCATCGCCACCGCCTGCGCGCCGCGGCGCGAGAACTCCGCGAGCTGCGCGTGCAGCCACAGCGCGTCGGGCGTGGTGTTGACGAGTGGCTCGAACGGCGCGCGCAGACCGTAGCCGAGCGTGCCGATCACCGCGCAACGCTGGCCCGCGCGCGTCAGCGCCTGCGCGATCCACTGGCTGCAGGTGGTCTTGCCGTTGGTGCCGGTAACGCCGATTACGTGCAGCCGGGCGCTCGGCCGCCCATGCACCCGGTTCGCGATCTCGCCGGCGTGGCGGCGCAGCTGCTGCACGCCGAGGTTGGGCGCCCGCCATTGCGGGTTCCACCGCAAACCCGCGCGCTCCCACAGCACGCTCGCCGCGCCACGCGCGAGCGCCTGCGGGATGTGCTCGCGCCCGTCGCGCGACTGGCCGGGATAGGCGACAAAGGTGTCGCCCGGCCGCACTGCGCGGCTGTCGTTGGTAAGCCGCCGGATGCCGAGGGACCCGATGGCCTGCCAGTCGGCCCGCGTCAGCGCGCCCGCACTTGAACCTTGAACCTTGAATCTTGAGCCTCGCGTCACACTTCTTCCTTGATCTCCGGCGCCCCCGGCGGCGGCAGTAGCACGTTGCCTACTGGCGCGTCGGGCTCGACCGCGAGGGTGCGCAACGCCCCCGCCATTACCTGGCTGAACACGGGGGCGGCGACCGCGCCGCCGTAATGCTGACCGGCCGACGGCTCGTCGATCATCACCGCTACCACCAGCCGCGGCCTCGAGGCCGGCGCGAAGCCGACGAAGGACGACACGTACTTGTCGCGCGCGTACCCCTTGCCTTCCAGCTTGTGGGAGGTGCCGGTCTTGCCGGCGGTGCGGTAGCCGGTCACCTGCGCGCCCGGCGCCGTGCCGCCCGGCTGCACCACCAACTCCAGCATCCGGCGCACCGCCTGCGCCGTCGCCGGCGCGATTGTTCGCGTCGCTGTAACGGGAGCTTCTCGCCTGACTAGTGTTACCGGCATGAGTTCCCCGTCGGTCGCAAAAATGAGATAGGCGCGCGCGAGTTGCAGCAGCGACACCGAGATGCCGTGGCCATAGGACATCGTGGCCTGCTCGATGGGACGCCAGCTCGCGTGCGCGCGCAGCTTCCCCGCTACCTCGCCCGGGAAGCCCGAGCGCGGCGGCACGCCGAAGCCGACCTGCTGGAACAGGTTCCACAGCGTCTCGGGCTCAAGGCCCAGCGCCATCTTGGCGGCGCCGACGTTGGACGACTTCTGGATCACCTGCGCCACCGTGAGCGCACCCTGCGGGTGGGGGTCCTGGATCACGTGGTTGCCGATGGCGAGCTGTCCCGGCGCGGTCTGGATCACGCTGTCCGGCCGCACCGTGCCCGCCTCCAGAGCCGCGGCGGCGGTAAACGGCTTCAACGTCGAGCCCGGCTCGAAGAGATCGGTTACCGCGCGGTTGCGCGTGCGCTGGGGATCGAACGTGCCGCGGTTGTTGGGGTTGAACGACGGCACGTTGGCCATCGCCAGCACTTCCCCGGTGGACACGTCGAGCACGACGATGCCGCCAGCCCGTGCCCGGTGCGCGGCGACGGCGGCTTTCAGCTCGCGGTGGGCCAGGTACTGGATGCGGGCGTCGATCGAGAGGGTCAGCGTGCGCCCGTCCTGCGGCGTCTGGATGCTCTCGACGTCCTCCACGATGTGCCCCAGCCGGTCCTTGATGACGCGGCGGCTGCCCCCCCTGCCGGTGAGGTCCTTGTCGAACGCGAGCTCGAGCGCTTCCTGGCCCTTGCCGTCGACGTCGGTGATGCCGATCAGGTGCGCCGTCACTTCGCCCGCCGGGTAGTAGCGGCGGTACTCGCGCTGCAGAAACACCCCCGGGATGCCGAGGGCGACGACGCGCGCGGCGTCCTCCGGCGGCAGCTGCCGCTTGAGGTAGACGAACTCGCGCTTCGGGTCCGCCAGCTTCCGGTGCAAATCACCGGTTTCGACCTCGAGCAGCCGGGAGAGGCGCCGCACCTGTTCCTGCGAGATGTCGACATCCGCCGGGCTCGCCGCCACCGATTCCACTGGGGTGGAGATCGCGAGCAACTGGTTATTGCGGTCCACGATCTTGCCGCGGGTGGGGTTGAGTTCGATGACCCGGGAGTAGCGGGACTCGCCCTTTTGTTTCAAGAAGTCGTGGTTGAGCCCCTGCAGATAGAGCGCGCGCGCCGCCAGCGCCACGAACCAGGCAAGCAGCAGCAGCAACAACAGCCGCGAGCGCCACGCCGGCAGCTTCAGCACCAGTTGCGGATGGTTGGTCGCGCTCACCGCTGATCCTCGCCCCCGGCCGGTGGCACCACCTGGATGCGGGACGACGGCGGCACCCGCATGCCGAGCGCCTGCGTCGCCAGCTTCTCCACCCGCGCCGGCGTCGCCCAGGTGCTCTGCTCGAGTTGCAACTGGCCCCACTCGACTTCGATCAGCCTGGCGCGCTCCTGCTCCTTCTGCAGTTCGACGTAGAGCTTGCGCGCCTGGTGCTGCGACGTGACCAGCGCCAGCGCACAGGCGATCAGGGCGGCGAGGAGGAGGAGATTGAGACGGAGCATCACGCCGCCGCCGTTCTTTCGGCAATGCGCATCACGGCGCTGCGCGAGCGCGGATTGGCGGCAATTTCCGCGGCGGAGGGCCGCAGCGGCCGGCCGAGGAGCGCTAACTTCGGCTGCGGCAGCTCGCGGGCGCGCAGCGGCAGGCGCCGCGGCAACGGGTCAGGGCAGGCGTTATCGCGCATGAAGCGCTTGACGATGCGGTCCTCCAGGGAATGGAAGCTGATCACCACCAGGCGCCCGGCCGGCTTGAGGAGTTGCAGGCATTGCGGCAGGGCTAGCGACAATTCCTCAAGCTCCTGATTGAGGTGAATCCGTAGAGCTTGAAACGTGCGCGTCGCCGGATCCTGGTGTGACTCGCGCGCGGGAACGGCCGCTGCCACGAGCGCGGCAAGTTGTCGTGTGGTGCCAACAGGTCCACGCGCTCGAGCCGCAACAATCGCTGCTGCAATCTGTTTAGCAAACCGTTCTTCGCCATAATTTTTTATGACCTCCCGGATTTCCGATTCGGCTGCGCGTGCGAGCCATTCTGCGGCGGTAACGCCGCCGCCCGCGTCCATGCGCATGTCGAGCGGCGCGTCGAAACGGAAGCTGAAGCCGCGGGCGGGGTCGTCGAGTTGCGGCGAGGACATCCCGAGATCGAGCAGGATCCCATCCGCGTGGGTGACGCCCGCTCCCACTGCCAGCTCGGCGAGCCGGCTGAACCGGCCATGCAGCATGCGAAAACGCCTGTCATCAATCTCCCCTCCCGCCGCCACCGCCTGCGGGTCGCGATCGAGCGCGATCAGCCGCCCTGCGCTTCGCAGCCGCGCCAGAATCAGCCGGCTGTGCCCGCCGCGACCGAACGTGCAATCGACGTAACAGCCGTCGCTGCGCACTTTCAACCCGTCTACTGCCTGTTCCAACAGGACCGTGGTATGTGAGCCCCCGCTCACAAGGAGAAACCCTCCAGCTCGGGCGGCAGACCGCCGGGGCCAAAGCCACCCTCCTTCTCCATGC
Source organism: uncultured Streptomycetaceae bacterium (assembly GCA_964498105.1). Classification (GTDB taxonomy): domain Bacteria; phylum Pseudomonadota; class Gammaproteobacteria; order Burkholderiales; family SG8-41; genus SG8-41. Next base: position 6,723 of record CAZCGD010000231.1, on the reverse strand, counting down.
GCGCGTCCCAGCCGTCCTTGCTCCACAGTTCAAATTTGTGCCCCTGCCCGACCAGCACCGCGGCTTTTTCGAGTTGCGCGTAGTTGCGCAACGCCGGCGGCACGAGGATGCGTCCGGTCGCGTCCATCACCACGTCTTCCGCGTAGCCAACGAGCCGCCGCTGCAGCTCGCGTATCTGCGCGTTGAAGCTCGAGAGCGCCATGAGCTTCTGCTCGATTGGCTCCCAGTCGGGCAACGGGTAAATCAAAAGGCAGCGGTCGGAGTCCGCCGTGACAACGAGATGTCCGCTGCAGCGCGCGGTGAGGGCGTCGCGAAAGCGGGCCGGCACGGCCAGCCGGCCCTTGCTGTCGAGATTCAACTGCGCGACGCCACGAAACACGAGTCCCCCTTGGCGAGTGGGAAGGCGCTGCCCTTATCGTCCATTGGCGGCGACTTTTCCCACTTTTCTCCACTTCTTCCCACTATATTGGAAAGAGGAGGGAAGGGTCAAGGGTTACTTGGGCGTTTTCTGTTTTTAGGACAATGACTTATGCGGCATAGCTGAGGCCGATCTTCACCCGTCTTTTGGATTCAATTATCCCTTAAAAACAGGACTATAAAAACTTAATCGAAGGTAGAACTTTAAGTTTAGCCTCACGGTTAACCGTCGGGGTTGGAGAAACGCGGGCGTTGCAGGCCAGCAACACCGGAAGGGAAAAAAAGGGAAGTCGGCCTGTAAGCCGGGTTCTGTGAGGGCCTTGCGGCCCACGACAGCCATTCCTCTAGGCCGTGGATTGCTCCAACGGCTCGAGCCACCTACCCGCAAGCTCGACGGGCCGCGTCATCGCTTGCCTATTTGGTGTTGCTCCGGGTGGAGGTTGCCTTGCCATCCGCCTCACGGCGGACGCGGTGCGCTCTTACCGCACCGTTTCACCCTTACCTGATCCTGTGCCTGGGGAAGATGCGTTGCCGCACCTCCCCATTTTTTCGAGACTTTGCCGCCTTGCGGCGGCAAAGTCCGAGGCACAGGCCATCGGCGGTCTATTCTCTGTGGCCCTGATCCTCGCCTCACGGCGGGCGGTGATTAGCCGCCACCCTGCCCTGTGGAGCCCGGACTTTCCTCTCCGCACGGTACGAACCATCGTATAGGCTCGCTTGTTCCGCACGCAGCGACTGTCCGGCCGACTTCCCGAGGGGCATTTTACTCCCTTCCGCGCGCTGCGCCGAAGGCAGTAAAAGCGTGAGTGGTGATTCGTGATTCGGCCCGGAACGCCGCCCCAACGTCGAATCACGATTCACGATTCACGAATTACGCTGTTCGGGATTATGCGAGCCTCCATGCCATGCGTTCGCCGGCGCGGAACGGGACCAGCCGGTCGGCGCCGAAAGCAGTATCTCCGGGCACGGTCCAGGTCTCGTCCACCAGGGTGATCGTGTCGCGATTGACCGGCAATCCGTAGAACAGCGGCCCGTGGCGGCTCGCGAAACCCTCCAGCCGGTCGAGCGCCCCGGCCGCGGCGAAGACCTCGGCATAGAGCTCGATCCCGGCGTGGGCGGTGTAGATGCCGGCACAGCCGCAGTCGGTTTCCTTGGTGTGGCGGGCGTGCGGGGCGCTGTCGGTGCCGAGAAAGAACTTGGGATTGCCGCTCGCGGCCGCCGTGACGAGGGCCTGGCGGTGCGTTTCGCGCTTTACCACGGGCAGGCAATAAAGATGCGGACGGATGCCGCCGGCGAACAGCGCATTGCGGCTCAGCAGCAGGTGATGCGCGGTGATGGTCGCCGCAACGCGCGGCGGCGCCGCCGTCACGTAGTCGGCCGCCTCGCGCGTGGTGATGTGCTCCATCACCACCTTGAGGCCGGCGTGGCGCCCGACGAGCGGCGCGAGCACGCGCTCGATGAACACCTTTTCCCGGTCGAAGACATCCACCGCCGGGTCGGTGACTTCGCCGTGCACCAGTAACGGCATGCCGTGCTTCTCCATCGCCTCCAGCACGCGGGCGCAGTTCGCGATGTCGGTCACGCCGGAATCCGAGTTGGTGGTGGCCCCCGCCGGGTAGTACTTCACGGCATGCACCACACCGCTCGCGCGCGCGGCGGCGATCTCCTCCGGCCGCGTGTTGTCGGTGAGATAAAGAGTCATCAGCGGCTCAAAACGAGCGCCGGCGGGCAGCGCCGCGAGGATGCGGCCGCGGTATTCAAGCGCCAGCGCGGTAGTGGTTACCGGCGGCTTGAGGTTGGGCATCACGATCGCGCGCGCGAAACGCCGCGCCGTATCCGGCAGCACCGCGCGCAGGTGCCCGCCGTCGCGCACATGCAGGTGCCAGTCGTCCGGACGGGCAATCGTGATTTTTCTCATGACTTCGTGAATGGTAAATGGTGAATGGTGAATGGTAAAACCCTGGTCGCTAGCGCAGCCCTCGATTCACTATTCACCATTCACGATTTACGCCCTTTCTTCAGCTCGAGCGCCATGCGGTAGAGCGCCTTCTTCCCGCCGCCGCCGATTCTCGCCGCCAGCTCGACCGCCTGCTTGAGCGGGAGCGCTTCGAGCAGAATCGCCAGCGCGCGCTGGGCGGCGCTGCTGTCCGGTTCCGTTGCCGTGTCTGCTCCGTCCACGATCAGCACGAACTCGCCCCTACGCCGGTTGGCGTCGGCGGCGAGCCAGGCTTCCGCCTCCGCGAGCGTGCACGCGTAGAGCGTCTCGAACAGCTTGGTGAGCTCGCGCGCGATCACCAGGCGTCGAGTGCCGCCCAGCACCTCGCGCAAGTCGGCGACGGACTCCGCGACGCGGTGCGGCGCTTCGTAGAACACCAGCGTGTACGGCAGTTGTGCGATTCCGGCGAGCGCCTTGCGGCGCGCCGTGGGCCGCTCTGGCAGGAAACCGTAGAACAGGAAATGGGGAGCGGCCGATCCGGCAGCGGACAGGGCGGCAATCGCCGCGTTGGGCCCCGGCACCGGCGTCACCGGGTAGCCCGCCTCGCGCACCGCGGCGATCAGCAGCGCGCCCGGATCGGAGATTACCGGCGTTCCCGCATCGCTGACCAGCGCCAGCGATTTACCCCCGGCCAGCAGCGCGAGCACCTGTTTCACAACGCGTTTTTCGTTGTGCTCGTGGACCGGGAGCAGCCGTTTCTCGATCCCGTAGTGGCCGAGCAACCGGCCGGTGACCCGCGTATCCTCGGCCGCCACCACGGCCACGCTCTTCAGCACTTCCAGCGCCCGCAGGGTGATGTCAGCGAGATTCCCAATAGGAGTGGCCACTACATATAATGTCGCTCCCTGCTCTACGTCGATTCTCCCATGCGCAGCAGCGTACTCCATCCCTGGCTCACAGTGGCTGTGACTGCGGCTGTACTATACGGGGGCTCCTGGACAATGACCAGCGAGGCGGCAGAGCCGTCTCCCCCGGTTGCGTCGCCCGCGGTGCCGCATCCCATGCCAGCCCCCACGCCGGCCGTCGCGATACCGCACCTCGCCCTGCTGCTGCCGCTCGCCTCGAACGCGCTCGCGCGCCACGCTGAGGCCGTGAGTAACGGTTTCCACGCGGCCGCCAGGACCCAGGGCGGCGCGGCGCTGCCGGTGCATGTGTACGCGACGGGAGACGACGCGCAGAGCGTCATCGACGAGTATCGCAAGGCGCTCGCCGCCGGCGCGCGCGTCGTCGTCGGGCCGCTCACCCGCGGCACTGTCACCGCCATCGCGACCAGCGCGATGGTAATGGTGCCCACGCTCGCGCTCAACGTTCCCGACCCGCAGGTCGGGACGCCGCCCGGCTTCTACACCCTGAGCCTGCAGGTCGAGGCCGAGGCGCGGCAGGTGGCGCAACTCGCCTTTAACGAAGGCCGCCGCAGCGCGTTGACCCTGAACGGCGACACCCCGCACCTTCAGCGCATCCATCAGGCTTTCGTCGAGGAATTCACGCGCCTCGGCGGCGCCCACGTCGGGGACCACCTGTACACGCCCGACCCTGGCGGCCTGACCCGCATCAAGCTCGCCGCCGAGGGCAGCGACGCCGATATGGCGTTTATCGCGCTCGACCTCGGACGCGCGCGGCGCGCGCGCGCCTACCTCGGCACCTTGCCGCTCTACGGGACGTCGCAGGTGCACCCGGGTGACGCCACGCCGCTGGTTGGCTTTGACCTCGCCGGCGTGCGCTTCCTCGACATGCCGTGGCTGCTGCAGCCCGACCATCCGGCGGTGATGGTGTATCCGCGCGCCGGCTACGACGACATCGAGTTGGACCGCCTCTACGCGCTTGGAATCGACGCCTACCGCATCGCGCTGGTGCTGCTCACGGGCGTGCCCGCCGGAGCGCTCGACGGGGTGACCGGCCGCCTCACGCTGGGCCGCGACCTCCAGTTCACCCGCGCGCTCACCGTCGCGCAATTCAATGACGGCAGGCTCACGGTCCTGCGCGAGCGCCCATGACCGGCCGCGGCGCAGCCGCCGAGGAGCTCGCCGCCGCGTTCCTCGAAGGCCGGGGGCTGCGGATCGTCGAGCGCAACTACCGCTGCCGCTTCGGGGAAATCGACCTGGTCGCCCGCAGCGGCGCGGTGCTGGTCTTCGTCGAGGTCCGCGCCCGCAAGTCGGAGGCGTTCGGCGGCGCCGCCGGCAGCATCACCGCCGCCAAGCGCCGGCGCCTCGTCGCCGCGGCCCGACACTACCTCGCGAAGCACCGCGTGAACCGCGCCTGCCGCTTCGACGTCGTGCTCATTCGGGGGCGCGAGCAGGAGATCGAGTGGCTGGCGGACGCATTTGGTGAATGACCCCTGCGCTCGGTACAATAGCGGTTTTCGGCAACCGGTCTGCAACATGGATCTCTTAACGCGTATCAGCGAGAACTTTTCGGAGTCCGCGCACCTCAAACTGCAGTCGATGGACGCGCTCGCCGGGCCGATCGCATCGGCGGCCGAGCGCATGGTGCAATGCCTGAAAAGCGACAACAAGATCATGAGCTGTGGCAATGGCGGCTCGGCCGCCGATTCACAGCACTTCGCGGCCGAGCTGGTGAACCGCTTCGAGAGGGAGCGGCCGCCGCTCTCGGCAATCGCACTCACCACTGACACCTCCACCCTCACCTCGATTGCCAACGATTACGATTTCGACCAGATTTTTTCCAAGCAGGTGCGTGCGCTGGGGCACGCCGGAGACCTGCTGCTCGCCATCTCTACCAGCGGCAACTCGCGCAACGTGCTCGCGGCGATGCGCGCCGCCCACGAAGTGAAGATCGGGGTAATCGCGCTGACCGGCCGCAACGGCGGCAAGATGGCCGAAGCGCTGCTCCCCACCGACATCCATATCTGCGTGCCGGCGCAGAGCACCGCGCGCATCCAGGAGGTTCACCTGTTGACGCTGCACTGCCTGTGCGATGCCATCGATTGCCTGTTATTGGGAGTGGAATAATGCGTCTGTCACTCGTCGCTTGGTTGCTGATGCTCGCCGGGCTTCAGTTGCTGCAGGGTTGCGCCGCGGTCGCCATCGGCGGCATTGCGAGCACCGTCGTGATGTCGCACGACCGCAGGACGGTGGGAACGATCACCGAGGATGCAGGCATCGAGCTGAAGTCGGTCAGCCGCATCGGTCAGAAACTGAAGGAAGGCGTGCACATCAACGTCAACAGCTACAACCGCATGCTGCTGCTGACGGGCGAAGTACCCGATGCCGCGGCCAGGGAAGAAGCGGAGCGCATCGCGCGCGGCGTGGAAAACGTGCGCGGCGTCTACAACGAGCTCGCGGTGTCCGGCGTCAGCTCCTATACGGTCCGCAGTAACGACTCCCTCATCACCACCAAGGTCAAGTCGCGCATACTCGACTCCAAGTCGGTCAACGGCATCCACGTCAAGGTTGTCACGGAAAACAGCGTGGTCTACCTGATGGGCCTGGTGACGAAGGAAGAGGCCAACGAGGCGACGGAGATCGCGCGCACGACCAGCGGCGTGCAGAAGGTCGTTCGCGTCTTCGAGTACATAGACACTGAGCCGGTGAAGAAGTAACGCGGTGACGGGTGACCATCACCAACCCTGCGCCCGATTTCGAAGCAAAGATCTGCAAGCCGCAGGATCTGATCGCCCGGCTCGCCCGGCTTGCCCGGCCGCTGGTGTTCACCAACGGCGTGTTCGACATCCTGCACCGCGGGCACGTCACTTATCTGGCGCAGGCGCGCGCGCTGGGTGCGAGCCTGCTGGTGGCCGTTAACTCCGACCTATCCGCAAGGAAGCTGGGCAAGGGCGAAGACCGGCCGATCAACACGCTCGCGGACCGGCTGGGGGTGCTGGCGGCGCTGGAGTCCGTGACGCTCGTCACTTCCTTCGAACACGAAACCCCGCTGGCGCTGATCCTCGCCGCGAAACCCGACGTGCTGGTGAAGGGCGGGGACTGGAAGCCGGACGCCATCGTCGGTGCAAGGGAAGTGAAAAGCTGGGGCGGCGCCGTGCGTTCGATCCCGCTGGTTGCGGGCCGCTCGACCACTTCGGTTATCGACCGCATCCGCGGCAAGAACTGAACCGCCAAGGCTTAGCCGCGTTTATCTGCGGTTCCATTATTGTTTTTCTCTGCGTCCTCCGCGGTGAGAGGTTTGGTTTTCAGCCGCTGGCCGGCGGGCACGGCCCCGCCTTGACCTCGCTCCCCGGAAATTCCTGCTGCAGCGCCGTCACCTGCGCCACTGTCGCCTCGTCCGGCTCGCGCACGTGAAACGCGACCTGCTTCAAGAAGTTCTCGCGCCGCGCCGCGATCGCTGAACGCACG
>CAZCGD010000230.1:0-2075 GCA_964498105.1 uncultured Streptomycetaceae bacterium | reverse complement strand
GGATGAATGCCGCCAACCTGACGGCGATCAGCTTCCTGGCGCGGCGCTGAAGGCGTAGAGCTGAACCACGCATGCGCAATAGGCAAGACCTGACCCCGGTGTTTCGAGTTGAGACTCGCGCGAGGTTCAAGGTTCAAACCTGGAACTTTGAACTCGGAACCCGGAACTTGGAATCAAGCCCTGGCGGCGCTGCGGCCGGCAATGCGGCCGAACACGGCCCCGGACATCAGACCGGTGCCGAGCGCGTAGTTGTAATGGAACAGCCCGCCCACCATTTCGCCGCAGGTATAGAGCCCGGGTATTGGCTTCCAGTCGGTCGCAATCACCTGCGCGTCCTGGTTGATCTTGAGGCCACCGAAAGTGAAGGTGATGCCGCCGGTCACCGGGTAGGAAACGTAGGGCGGGGTATCGAGCTTCAGCGCCCAGTTGGATTTCTTCGGCTCGATGCCATCTGTGTGTACTCCGTCGAGCACCGCCGGGTTGAACGGGCCGCCGCGGCCGGCCGCGGCGTTGTACTCGTTCAACGTCTTCATGGCCTGCGCTTGATCCACCTGCAGCTGCTTCACCAGGCCTTCGAGTGAGTCGGACCTGAACGGCTCGCTCGTCGAATAGCGCGGTTCGAGGAGACTCAATACCTTGGAATCGAAGATCTGGTAGACGAGGCTGCGCGTTTGCTTGACGATCAGCCCCCCGTACTTGGCATAGGTAAAGGAGTTGATGTCCGCCCCCTCGTCTATCCACCGCCTCCCCTCGACATTCAGCATCACGCCCAGGAAATACGACAGGCGATTGGTCTTGTCGGTGAGGTTCTGCACGCCATAATCAGCTGCTTCGGCGTTGATCGGGGTGGCGTGGCAGCCGCTCCAGTGGCCCCACGGCATGGCGCCGATGTCGAGCGCCATCTTGAGGCCGTCGCCGTAGTTGAAGTTGGAGCCACGCACCTTGGCGTGGTCCCACGGCACGCCGAGGTAGCGTAGCCGCCACTCCGGGTTAGTCTCGAAACCGCCGCAGGCGAGCACCACGGCCTTCGCGTTCAGGGTGACGAAGCCGTCCGGCCCGCGCGCGACGACGCCGTTTACGCGCCCGCTCTCCGCCTGCGTCAGCCGCTGCGCGCCGGTCTCGTAGCGGATCTCGATGCCCATCTTCTCCGCGGTCTCGAACCAGGTCTTCGACAGCCCGACGCCCTCGTGGTGGGTCCGGATCATCGCGCCGCGGGGCCACTTGATCTCGTTGCCGACTTTGACACCCATCACCGAGATCGCGAGCTCGAAATGCTGCTTGCCCCTGTCCTGCAGCCAGCACATGGTGTCGTAAGAATTTTCTATGAGTATGGATGCCAGCTCGGGATCGCTGCGCCCCTGGGTGACGCGCATCAGGTCCTCGCGGAACACATCGACGGGATAGGGCTGGACGCCCTTGTGAAAGCCCGGATAGTCCTTTTCGGCGGTCGGGACGAAGCGGTCCAGTTCCCCGACCTGGTTGTAGATGAACCGGAACACCGCGCCGCTGAAGTGCGTGTTCCCGCCGCGCTTCTCCTTTGGTGCCTTTTCCAGCACCAGCACGCGCTTCGCCCCGTTTTCCACCGCCGATACCGCGGCGGAGAAAGCGGCATTACCGCCGCCGACCACGATCACGTCATAATCCATGGCGCGCGCCAAAGTTTGGTTTGGATGCCGGTAGAATACTTGCATCGCCACGCCGCGCGCCACTGGAAGGGACCACATCATGAACGAGACCCGAAAAACGGCTACCGGACCGACGCGGGAAATTGCCAACTGGGTCGCCGGCCTGCGCTACGCCGACCTTCCGCCGCGCACCCGGGAAGTCGTGCGCATCCTGCTGCTCGACTCGGTGGGCTGCGGCGTCTACGGCTACGCAACGCCGTGGGCGAAGATGCTGCTGCAGTGGGCAAAGGCCGGCGCCGCCGCCATAGGCGAAGCGACCGTATGGGGTGAAACCGCGCCGTCGCTGCGCGCGTCGGACGCGGCGCTGGTGAACGGCACCGCGGTCCACGCGTTCGAGCTCGACGACTACCACCAGGCCAAGCTGCACCCCGGCGCGGTCGTGATCCCTGC
>CAZCGD010000229.1:0-1767 GCA_964498105.1 uncultured Streptomycetaceae bacterium | reverse complement strand
GGGGTTTTGCTATCGTTCACGCCATGGTTCCCGACGCCATAGACTTAGCCTCGATCCGCCGCGCGCTGGTCATCAAGCTGCGCCACCACGGCGACGTGCTGCTCACCTCGCCGGTGTTCCAGGTGCTGAAGAACCGCGCGCCGCACCTGGAGATCGACGCCCTGGTCTACCACGACACCCGCGACATGCTCACCCTGCACCCGGCAGTGAGCCAGGTACATACCGTGGACCGCAAATGGCGGACGCTGGGGGCGGTGGCGCAGCTGCGCGCCGAATGGGGGCTGCACGGGGCCTTGCGTTCGCGCCGCTACGATCTGATCGTGCATCTTACCGAAGCCCCCCGCGGCGCCTGGCTTGCCCGCACGCTGGGCTCCCGCTACGCGGTGGCGCGCAAGCTCCCGGGCCGCGGTCGGTTGTGGACCGAGAGCTTCACCCATCTCTACCCCCACCCCATGGCCACCCCGCGCCACACGGTCGAGTTGCACCTGGACGCGCTGCGCCGCATCGGTGTCTACCCGAACAAGCAGGAGCGCAGACTGGTGCTGGTGCCGGGACAGGAAGCGGAGACCGCCGTGGGCCGGCTGCTGGCGGAGCACCGGCTCGCGCACCACGGCTACGTCCACATCCACCCCACCTCCCGCTGGCTGTTCAAGTGCTGGCCGGAAGAAAAAGTCGGCGCCCTGATTGCCCGACTCCAGGCCCAGGGCGAGCGCGTAGTCGTGACCGCGGCGCCCGACGAACGCGAGATGGAAATGGTGAGGCGCATCCTGGCGCCGCTGGCGACCCGGCCGGTGGACCTCGCCGGCCAGTTGAGCCTCAAACAACTCGCGGTGCTCGCGGCAAACGCGAAGCTCTTCATCGGCGTGGATTCCGCACCCATGCACATCGCCGCGGCCATGCAGACTCCGGTGGTGGCTCTGTTCGGCCCCAGCGGCGACCTCGAGTGGGGCCCGTGGATGGTGCGGTCGCGCGTCATCACTTCCGACCACCCCTGCCGGCCCTGCGGCAACGATGGCTGCGGCGGCGGCAAGGTCAGCGAGTGCCTCACGGTGTTGCCGGTCGAGCGGGTACTCGGCGCGATAGACGAAGTATTGCGATAGTTTTTTTGCGTGCCACCACCCCATGCAAATTGCCCTGATCAGACAGCGCTATACCGCGTTCGGGGGCGCGGAACGGTTCGTCGCCAACGCGCTGGAGGCGCTCAAGTCCCAGGGGGCGCAGCCCACTCTTGTCACCCGGCAATGGCAGGCCCAGGCAGGACTCGACGCCGTAATCTGTGACCCCTTCTATCTCGGCAGCCTGTGGCGCGACTGGGGCTTTGCCCGCGCCGCCTGCCGGGCGCTGGCCCGCCGCGACTTCGACCTGGTGCAGTCCCACGAGCGCATTGCCTGCTGCGACGTCTATCGCGCCGGCGACGGGGTGCATGCCCAGTGGCTCGCCAACCGCCGCGCCGCGCTCGGCGCGGCCGGGCGGCTCGCGCTCGCACTCAATCCCTACCATCGCTACGTCCTCGCCGCCGAGCGGGGATTGTTCGAGAGCCCGCGGCTGCGCGCGGTCATCTGCAACTCGCGCATGGTGAAGGAGGAAATCCGCCGCCATTTCGGCGTGGCCGAGGACAAGCTGCACGTGATCTACAGCGGGGTGGACACGGCCGCTTTTCACCCCGAGTTGAGGACCCGGCATCGCCAGACCGTGCGCGAGCGCCACGGCATCCCCGCTGATGCACCGGTATTCCTGCACGTGGGCTCGGGTTTCGAGCGCAAGGGG
>CAZCGD010000228.1:0-4774 GCA_964498105.1 uncultured Streptomycetaceae bacterium | reverse complement strand
GCCCTCGATCAAATCGCCCACGGCGATCGTGGTGGGAGACGAGGACTACGCCACCACGGTGGACATGGCGAAGGCCTTGAACGCGGCGATCCCGCAGTCCAAACTGACCGTGCTGGCCGGCGCCCGCCATATCACGCCGGTCGAGCGGCCGGCGGACATTGCGAAGCAAATTGCCGGGCTGCTTGTTGAGCAAAAGGAAAAACAGTGAGCGGAACCCGACGATTCTTGAAGCCTTTTCGGTACCTGCCCTTTTGCCTTTTGCCTTTTGCCTTATGCCTTTGGATAACCGCAGCGAACGCTCAAGGTTATCCATCCGCCCCGGTGCGCATCATCGTGCCGTTCCCGCCGGGCGGCGGCGTGGACGGCATGGGCCGCTTCCTCAGCCAGAAGCTGTACGACAGTCTCGGGAAAACCTTCCCGATCGAGAACCGCAGCGGCGCGAACGGCAATATCGGCACCGAACTCGCCGCCAAGTCGCCGAAGGACGGCTACACGCTGCTCTTCACCGGCGCGGGGCTGGTTACCAACCCGAGCCTGTACACTAAGGTACCCTACGATCCGGTCAGAGACTTTGAGGCGGTCAGCCTGGTCGCGCTCGCACCTAACGTGCTGGTGGTGCACCCGTCGCTGCCGGCAAGATCGGTGAAGGAACTGATTGCCCTCGCGAAGGCGCGCCCCAGGCAGGTGTTGTTCGCAGGCTCGGGCAGTGGCAGCACGCCGCATCTCGCCGGGGAGCTGTTCAACACCCTGGCGGGTGTCGAGATGGTGCATGTCCCCTACCGCGGCTCGGGCCCTGCCGTAATGGGCCTCCTGTCCGGCGAGGCGAGCCTGAGCTTCCTGCCCGCGACCAATGCAGTGCAGTTGGTGAGAAGCGGAAGGCTGCGCGCACTGGCCGTCACCAGTCTCACGCGGCTGCCGGCCATGCCCGAGCTGCCGACCGTCTCGGAATCCGGTCTCAAAGGCTACGAGTCGAGCCAGTGGTATGGCGTGCTCGCGCCCGCCGGAACACCGGCAGACGTGCTGAACCTCCTCAATGCCCATATTGCGAAGATCATGCAGGTGGCCGATACGAAGCAGCGCCTGAGCGGCGAAGGCATCGTGGCCATCGGCAGCAGCCGCGAGCATTTCTCGACGTACATCAAGTCTGAAATAACGAAGTGGGCCAAAGTCATCAAGCAATCCGGCGCCAAAGTCGATTGAAGCGTGACGGCTGCCGAATGACGGGAACATTATGAGAAACTCGAGAACAATCTCCTTTTGCCTTTTCCCTTTTGCCTTTTGCCTTGGTATTGCTACGGCGGCGGACCAGCAATACCCGTCGCGTCCGATACGACTGATCGTGCCGCAAAGCGCGGGCGGCTCCACCGACGTCATCGCGCGCGTCGTCGCGCAGCGCATGACCGAGATGCTGGGCCAGACCGTGATCGTGGACAACCGGCCCGGCGCGGGCAGCCTCAACGGCATCGAGATCGTGGCCCATGCCGTGCCGGACGGCCACACGCTGCTCGGCGTTGCTGCCTCGTACACCATCAACCCGGCCCTGCACAAAAAGCTGCCGTTCGACCCGATTCGCGATTTCGCGCCGATCACGCAGCTCGCAACTCTGCCGCACATCCTGGTGGTCCATCCCTCGGTGACGGTCAGCTCGGTCAAGGAACTGGTCGCGCTCGCCCGGGCCAAGCCCGGCGTGCTGAACTTCGCCAGCAGCGGGATTGCGACCAGCACGCACCTCGCGGCCGAGCTGTTCATGTACATGACCGGGACCAGCATGGTGAACGTACCATTCAAGGGCGGCGCGCCGGCCATGGTCGGCATGCTGAGCGGCCAATGCCAACTCAACTTCGCGACCATCTCGACGGCGCTGCCGCACGTGCGCTCCGGCAAGCTGCGCGCGCTCGCGGTAACGACCGCGAAGCGTTCGGTGGCGGCGCCCGAGTTTCCCACCATCGCGGAAGCGGGCGTGCCGGGCTACGAGCACGGCTCATGGGTCGGCCTGCTCGCGACAGCGAAGGTACCGCAGGCCGTGATCACGCGGCTCAATGCCGTAGCGATCAAGGCCGCGCACGCGCCGGACGTGAAGGCCGCATTACTGAAAGACGGTCTCGAGGTGACTGGCACCACGCCCGCCGAATTCGCCGCCATCATCAAGACCGAGGTTGCCAAGTGGATCAAGGTCGCGAAGGCTGCCGGCATCACCGCTCAGTAAGTTGAGAAAAACCACCGGCCACAGAGGACACAGAGGACACAGAGGACACAGAGAATAACCACCCCCACCCTAGCCCTCCCCCTGATGGGGAGGGAAATATATTGTTTACGAGCATATAAAAACCACCTTCCCCCTCAGGGGGAAGGTTGGGATGGGGGTGGTACCGGTTCGATTCATCTCTGTGTTCTCTGTGATCTCTGTGGCTAAAAAGCATTTTGCATTACAAGGAACGCAACGCCATGAGCCTGATCGAAGATCTCGTCATTTCCTACCGCACGCTGGCAGAAGAAGGGGTGATCGACGCCTATGGGCACGTCTCCGTGCGCTCGGAGAAGAACCCCAACCGCTACCTGATGGCACGGCAACTCGCGCCCGAGCTGGTGACCGAAGACGACATCCTGGAGTTCGATCTCGACAGCAACCCGGTTGACCCCAAGGGCCGGAAGTTCTACAACGAGCGCTACATCCACGGCGAGATCTTCAGGGCCCGGCCCGAGGTGATGGCGGTGGTCCACAATCACGCGCCGGCGGTGGTGCCGTTCAGCTGCACCTCGCGCTCCCCGCTCAAGCCGATTTACCATATGTCGGCGTTCATCGGGCTCGGCGTCCCCAACTGGGACATCCGCGACGCGCAGAAAGGCAGCGACATGCTGGTGCGCACGCCGTTCCTCGGGCAATCGCTGGCGAAAAAACTCGGCAAGCACCCCGCCGTGCTGATGCGCGGACACGGCTCGACCTGCGTCGGCGAGAATCTCCAGCGTGCCGTCGGCCGCAGCGTTTACCTGGAGCAGAACGCCCGCATGCAATTCCAGGCCATGATGCTTGCCGGCCCGAAAGGCAAGGTGGTTTACATGGACGCGAAGGAATGCTCTGCCAACACCTCATGGCAGAACTACGACCGTTCGTGGAACCTGTGGCGGACACGCTGGCTCGATAGGCTCAAGAACGAGAAGAAGTGACGAGGGTCGAGGGTCGAGTGACGCAGTGATCAACAGGCGCTTGCCTCTAATGTTATCGGCGTCCATCGGCGTTCATCGGCGGCAAAAAAAGGTTTTCAAGGAAAATTGATGTCATCGGCGGCGACCAACCCGAAGCGCGAGCAACTTTCGACCGAGATTGCAGCGCTCAACATGAAGCCGCTGTGGGAGCGGGTCATGCGGTTGAAGGCCGGCACCGCGGCGGTGCCGGCGATCTGGCGCTGGCAGCAAGTGCAGCCCCACCTGATGCGCTCCGCCGAGGTGATCACCACCCAGGAAGCCGAGCGGCGCGTGCTCATGCTCGAAAACCCTGCGCTGAAGGGTTCCACCTTCGCCACCACCACGCTGTACGCGGGTCTGCAGATCATCCTGCCGGGGGAGATCGCGCGCACCCACCGCCATGCGCCCAACGCGCTGCGCCTGATCGTCGAGGGCGAAGGCGCGTATACCGCTGTGGATGGCGAGCGCGTCACGATGCGGCCGGGCGATTTCGTGACCACGCCGAACTGGGCCTGGCACGATCACGGCAACCTCGGGTCGGAGCCGGTGGTGTGGCTCGACGGCCTCGACACCGCTTTCGCCAATCTGTTCGGAGCGCATTTCCGCGAGGACTATCCGCAGGAGAGCCAGCCAGTGTCGCGCGCAATAGGCGACGCCGCGGCACGCTATGGCGCCAACCTGCTGCCTCTCGAGTACCGCCCCACGAGCGGCGCCACGCCGATGCTGTCGTACCCCTACTCCCGCACGCGGGAAGCATTGGAGCAGCTCGCGCGCCACGGCGAGCCGCATGCGGCCCACGGCTACAAGCTGCGCTACGCCAACCCGGCTACCGGCGGCCATGCCTTTCCGACCATGGCGGTATGCATGCAATGGCTGCCCAAGGGGTTTGCGGGCAGCAAGATTCGCGCTACCGACGGCGCAGTGTACTGTGTCGTCGAGGGGCATGGCAGCGTGAATATCGGCGATACACGCTTCGATTTCGCCGCGCACGATGTCTTCGTTGTGCCGTCGTGGGAGTTCTACCAGCTGGCGGCCAGCGGCGACTGCGTGCTGTTCAGCTATTCCGACCGCGCCGCCCAGGAAGCGCTGGGCTTCTGGCGGGAGGAAACAGCCTGAAACGCAACCGCCGATAAACGCCGATACACGCCGATGCATTCAAGGAAACCCGTTCTCTTGATTCTGTCTTACATCGGCGTGTATCGGCGACAATCTGGGCTCAATATGGTCATTGATTCCTGTGACAACCCAGCCCCATATACAAGGTAGAAAAAGCAAGACTAACCACGGATACACTCGGATCAACGCGGATGAGAATCCCCACAGAGGGCCACTTTGAGGTTCGATCCATCGGCGTTCATCGGCGTTCATCGGCGGTTTCATTACGATGGACAAGCTAACTGAGTTTGGCAAGCTCGTGCGCGCGGCGGAGCGCGGGGTCGCGTTCACTGGCGCGGGCATCAGCACCGAGAGCGGCATTCCCGATTACCGTGGACCACAGGGCGTCTGGAACACGGAAACCCCGGTCTATTACCAGGATTTCATGGCGAGCCGCGAGGCACGGGTGCGCGCGTGGCAGCGCGGCGTGCGGATG
>CAZCGD010000227.1:0-1523 GCA_964498105.1 uncultured Streptomycetaceae bacterium | reverse complement strand
TTGAGCAGGCAGCGCACAGCGATCTCCCGGTGGCCGGGCATCTGCGAGTGGAGCATATCCAGGCAAATGGCGGGCCTTTCGCTGACCGGCGCGCTGCGGTAGCGCGCGTAGCGCAGCGCGTCCTTGTAGCCGCTGCTCTGGTTTAGGGCAGAGGGCGCGCGGCGCTCGAACTCACCCGGGGTCGCCAGTTCAGCCAGTGCCAGCAGGAGGATATCGCGTGCGTTGGCGGGCACGTCACCGGCCAACATCTGGCCGATCGGCTCCAGGGCGGACTTGTCACCCAACCGCGCCAAAACGTACAAAGCCGCGGCGCGGCGCTCGGGGTCTGGGTCTGCGCGCCATGCCTCGGCGAAGGGGCGGCCGCGCGCGTCGCGGTGGAGGCCGAACCAGGTAAAAGCCATGCGGCGCGTGCGCCAGGCCTCGTCCTTGTTGGAGGCGACTCCGCTGACGAAGACCGCAGCGTCGTCCGTGGCGGGCAGGATGGCCAGGATTAACAGGGCGTCGCGCCGCAGCGGGTTGTTCGCATCGCGCCGGAGCAACTCGAGAAGGACCGGGACGGAAGTCTTCTCCGAGAGAGAGCCCATCACCTGTAGGAGCGCCAAAGCGTGCCGCGGATCCGCAGCGGGTGCAAGGAGGGCTGCGTGAACGGCCGGCAGCACCGCGGGCCCGCGGTCGATAAGGCGGGGACCGGCTTGGCGTGCACCGCCGCCGGCGAGGGCGGCCACGTCTTCCTGGATCGTGGGGGCCGGCCCCTTCTCCCGGAACATCTTTCGCATCTCGACCCACTTTTCGGCGTCGATCGCGTGCTGGGCGACCGCGGTGGACATGGCTCCGGGCGCCAGACTGAGAAGCAGTGCGCACGCGAAGACGGCCGGCCGAAGACGCCCTGCGCAAACGGGGCCGGAACACCTGTTTTTTTCACACGACATAAATCTACCGCTCCCTTCCTACCTCGTGCCCGACCTTCCGGACTGGCGACAGGAGATACTCGAGGATGCTGCGCGTACCGAGGTGAATCTCCGCGCTGATCAGCCTGGCGGGGACGAGCTTGAGGTCGGAGCCGTGGCGCGCTGGATGTTCAGTTGAGCGTCGCCGCTATCTTCCGGATCTCGTCCGGCGTGCGCTCGCCCGCCAGCGGTGTGCGCGGGACCAGATGCCTGCCCATGGCGAGTGGCCCGACCACCACCGGTTCGTAGCCGATTTCACGCACCAGGCCCGACGCGACTGCGATGGCCTTCGCATCGTCACCTGCCATCGGCATGCCGGCGCGTGGCTCGCGCTGCGCGGCTGCCGCCATCCTCGCGTAACCGACCGCATTGAAGGCGCGGACGATGCGCGCCCCGGGCAACAGCTCCGCCGAGGCGAGGCCAGCGCCTTTTTCCCGGGCCCAGGCCCCGATTTCGCCGTCGCGACCGTCAATAGGGTTGCAGGTATCGATCACCACCTTGCCCTTGATCAGCCCGCCCAGATCCTTCCCCACCTGCGGCAGCGCGTGATAAGGCACCGAGATCAGCAGCACGTCA
>CAZCGD010000226.1:0-1913 GCA_964498105.1 uncultured Streptomycetaceae bacterium | reverse complement strand
CGTCAGATCGATCCACCCGAGGGGCGACACCTGCATCAGCGCATGAAGCGACTCGGAGAATTGGGTAATGCGCAGAACGGGCAGAAACGGAAACCACTGCGACACCAGCCAGGCGGCGATCAACACCGCCGGCATCGGCCGCAGCGGCGACGGCAGCCCCTGGCGCAGAGCGGACGGCAAGTGCCCGGAGACCGCGATGCCGAGGCGTGCACCGGAGATTGTGCCAATGGTGTTGGTGAGAATGTCCAGCAGGGAGCTGTCACGTCCCGGAATCCATGCCTGGATCGTCTCGAGCGTAAAGGACAGGGCGGCACCGAACGCCGCGAGCGCTATCCACTGGCCTGCCGTGCTCGACCCCTTCCACCACCCGAGCACGCCGAGTACGCCGAGCGGCAGGTAGAAGCAGAGGTTGACGACGATATCAAGGTATTCGCCCCTCCCGACCAGCGGCCGCAAACCCTCCAGAATCGTCGAGTGTTCGTGGAACGGGACCAACGTCCACGGATACAGCGTGAAGTAAGCAATGGCGAAGACGCAGAGAAAAAAGAGCTTCTTCACGTGCGTGAAATTGTGTTCCGTTCGGTTTCAGCTCGCACGTGTGCGTGCTTGCCAACGACGGAGCCTTCCGGACATTCACTGGATGGCCAGTCATCGGACCCCTCAGTGCCTGCACCCCTCTGGCCCGAAATAAAAATCCGCCAATGAGCGGATTTTTCTGGCATACGCAGCGGAATTGTACGCGCCTCAGAAGGTGAAACTTACTCCGGCAAGAAAGCCGCTGCCGCTGACGTTCGCTTTGGTGCTGTCCCCGGGGTTGGAGGTAAGGTTCTTGTACTGCACGTAAAGCCCGAACGGCTTGAAGCGAAATTCCATTCCCGCCATCCACTGATAAGCCACACCATACGCGTCTCCTGTGAGACCACCACTATAGTTGGCATAGGACATACCAATGCCGCCGCCCAGGAAAGGATAGGCCCAGCTTGCCGCGCGGAAGTAATACTTGCCGTTAACCATGACTACGCTAACTTCCTGCGTGGCATTGGGATTGGCCCCGGCCGTAGTCAAATCATTCTTGAAGAAAAAAGCCTCCCCGCCCATCGCCAGGCCATCCTTATTGCGCCACTCGGCCTCAACCCCGAATACCGAATTGGATGTGATGTCGAAGAAACTGTTGAGGCCTGCGACTACCTGATAGTTTTGATCCAGTTTGAACGTGCCCGCGCTCGCGATGAACGCAAAATCCCAATCGCGGCCTGGCTCGCGCGTCGCGGACCTCTCCGGCGCAGGCGCCGGTTGGGTTGCAGCAGGCTCAGCGTAGCTCGGCTTCGCGGCTGGTGGTGGCTGCTTGGCGGCTACGACCGCCGACGGGACCTCGGCCAGGCGACTGAGCGAGCGACGACCCTCGGTTTCGTCTACCAGAAACAACTCCGTTCGCACTTGCGGCAGGCCGTAGGTGGCCACAATTTTGACGAAATAGCTCTGGTTGGCAGCGGCAACGATATAGAGCGTGCTCAACACGCGATCGCCGACACGGAGGTACGTATTCCCGGGATCGACCGTCGCCGTGACGAAGGTGCCATCCTGCAGTTCCGCAAGGAGTTCCGTGTTGACGACCACCGGCACGCTTGCGGCCAATGGCACATTATCGTGGCGAAATACGTGCACCAACGCCTTGCCAGATGGCGGAGTGGCGCGCCGGGCGCCTTCCTGGGCTTGCGCAGGCAGGGACGAATACAGGCCACACAGGGCAGCAAGCAAGAGTGCGCCGCTCATCGAGCGGCTGGTGCGCAACTGATTCATGGGCGGATCTCCATCCCTGTTTTTCTTCGCTTGTTCCACGCCGCCGCGAAGCATCGTCCCTGACCCCCGCTCCCCGTCGCGGCGTTCAACGGGCAAGAGAATAATAGATGCTA
>CAZCGD010000225.1:0-9457 GCA_964498105.1 uncultured Streptomycetaceae bacterium | reverse complement strand
CGATGGCTTTCCTGCCGGCAGCATAGTCGGGGTCGAGCGCGGCCGCGCCGGGTTGCTCCTCGGTGTCAACAGCGTGCAGGGCCGGCGAGATCGTCGCGGCGAACACCAACAGCAGCAAATGCACTACGCGCGGCATTGAATGCCAAGCTACCTCGCCGCCAGATACGCCTTCGCGCGCGCGAGCTCCGGCCGCGCGCCGTCGGCGTTCTTCGTCAGCGCAACAAGCTTCGCGTAATTGTCCGCAGCTTTCCGCCGGTCGCCGGCGTCTTCAGCGGCGCGTGCGGCGCCGTAGAAGCCGCGAAAGCGGTTGGGATATGCCGCTAGTGACTTCTCGAATTCCTTGAGCGCAGAGCCGGGTTGCTTGAGCTCCAGCAGCAATTCGCCGAGCAACTCGCGCATCGGCCACAGGCGGTTTTCCATGGCGACGTGTTTTTCGCTGGCGTCTTCGGCATCAGCCGCGGCTCGCATCAGTTTCAACGCCTCGGTTCCCTTGCCTTGCGCCTGCGCGGCCCAGGCGGTGGCTGCCTTGATCTGAATATCCACCTGTTCCGCCCAATAAGTGTTCTTGCTCGACAACAACTCATCTTTCAGGGTCTGCAGTGCGGTGATTTCCTTAGCGGCATTGGCGGTATCGCGCAGGTTCGCGGATCCCATGGCGCGCGTGAAATGGGTGATCGCATCGGCGGCGGGGGCCGTGGGGCGCAGTTCGAGCGCTGCTGCATCGGCCCAGGCGTTTCTTTCGATGGCGACGCGCGCCGGAATCGCGGCATACGCGGTGTAGACCGGCAACACCCCGCCGGTAGGGCTGCGCATTGCTGCAGGTCCGGACTTTTGCAGCGCCGCGCTGGTTTCCATCAGACGCAGGGCCTCGCGATCCTGACCCATCTGAAGGTGCGCGTACACCATGAAGTCGATGGTATGAACGTAGGTTTTTGCGATGGCAAGGGCTGCCTGATTTGCCTTAATGGATTCTTCCCACATGCCGAGCACCGTGTAGATGTGCGACGGCATGTGCACGGCATGCGGCGCCGCTGGCGCCACTGTAGCGTAGTGGTCCGCCGCCGGGAGGCCGCGCGTGGCGAGCCCCGGGAAGTCGTAGCTGTGGATCAGGTAGTGCAGGGCACCCGGATGGTCGGGTTGCTTGGCGAGTATTTTCTCAATAATGCCGGCGGCTTTGAGGTGCCGGGTGTAAATCTTGTCCGCTGGTGTAACCGTGATGCCCTCATTCAACGCCAGTGCGTAGAAGACCGCGGCCTCGGTATCATCGGGATAACGCGCGGCAAGCCGTTCCATGGCTTTTTCATAAGCGAGCACGCGCGAAGGATAGTCTCCCTCGTCCAGATTCTTGAAGTACAACTCCAACGCGGCTATGTAATCGCGTTCGCGTTCTGTCTTCGCGTTGGCCGCCTTTGCTTTCGAAATCTCGTCCCAGCCTCTTTTCATCGCCGGCGTCGGTTGATCGCCCAGCAGCGGATTGGTGCGTACGGCCATGGCTATTCCCCAGTAGGCCATGGCGCAATCCGGGTCTGCCTTGGCGACTTCGATGAAGGCATTCAGAGACTGTGGGTACCAGAAATTGTGCAGAATGGCGACGGCGCGATTAAACGCCGGCTGGACCTCGGCCTTGCACGAAATCGGAAAAGTGACGTTGCCGAGCTTGTCATGTTCGTGCGCTTGAGCGACGCCTGACGACAGCAGCAAAAGGATGGATACAGCGACGAGGGACTTACGCGCGTTCATGGCAACCTCTGTTGTGGGTTGGCGATCGGACAACGGCAAAAGAGCGTTTCTTCCATCTGACTAGCGCGATAGCTTGCGCCGGCGAAAAGTGCGCGTCAAATGCGCTGGCGTCTTGGCAGAGCGGCGGAGTGCAGGGACGCATCAAGTCCATGTATCCATTCATGCAAATCGTCAAATGTCGAGGAGCTTCAACCGCTGCACCTTCCCCGACGGGCCTTTCGGCAGTTCGTTCACCAGCTTGATCACCTTCGGTGCCTTGTACTTGCCGAGTTCGCGCTGCGAGAACGCGGCGAGTTCCTCCACAGTACAAGAGATGCCGGGCTTCAGCACCACGCAAGCCATGATTTCCTGGCCGTAGTTTGCGTCAGGGATGCCGACGGCTGCGGCTTCGAGCACGGCAGGGTGCCTGAGCAACGCCTCATCAATTTCGCGCGGCGCGATGTTCTCGCCGCCCTTGATGATGATCTCCTTGATGCGGCCGGTGACGAAGAGAAAGCCGTCCTCATCGAGGTAGCCGACGTCGCCAGTGTGCATCCAGCCATCGGGCTCAAGTGTTTTTGCCGTCGCCTCCGGGTCCTTGTAATAGCGCGTCATGACGTTGTCGCCGCGCACCATGATCTCGCCCGCGGCGCCCGGCGGCAGAGTGTTCCCCGTCGCGGGCTCAATGATCTTCGCTTCGTTCCCGTACGCGGGGCCGGGGCTGCCGATCTTGCGCTTCGATGGGTCGAGCGGATTGGTGAAGCAGGGCGCGTTGGTCTCGGTCAGGCCGAAGGTCTCGATGATGCCGATGTTGAACTTCTTCTCGAACGCGCGGTGCAGGTCTGGCGGCAGCGGCGCGGAAGCCGAGCGGCAGAATTTCACCTGGCCGACGGACAGCCCTTTCTCGCGCGGATCGGGGCCGTTCAGGAGATACGCGATCATCGTTGGCACGACGTTCAACCAGGTGCAGCGGTACTTCGAAACCAGATCCCAGTAGTTTGACGCGCTGAAGCGTCGCGGCATCACCACGCTGCCGCCGTGCACCAGCGGCGCGACCCCGGTCACGATCTGGCCGTTGATGTGGTACAGCGGCATCGCGCACAGGACGCGGTCGTCGCGGGTGAGACCGTGCGCCGCGCTGGTGTACTCGCCGCCGGCGACGACGCTCCTCTGGGAGAGGACGCAGCCCTTCGGCGTGCCGGTGGTGCCGGAGGTGTACATCAACATCGCCTCATCGTGATCGACTACTGGCGGTAGCGATACTTTCGGCAAGGCGTCGGCATCGAATACGGAATCGGCGTCGGGGTCGATCACAATTATTGTTATTTTCCGTGTAAGTTTTCCGACTACTTCATGAAGTAGCTCGGAAAACTCTCTGCTGGTGAATACCAGGCGCGTGTCGGAATGCTCGAGCACGTAAGCGAGCTGCGAGCGTTGCGCGAGCAGGTTGAGCGGCGACACCGTGAAGCCCCCGTACATGGTGCCGATGAACAGCCGCGCTGCCTGGTAGCTGTTGTGCAGCAGCAGCGCGACCTTGTCGCCTTTGGCGAGACCCGCGCCGAGCAGGTAGCGGCCGAGTTCCTCGCTGTCCCGCTTCAGCCGCGCGTAAGTGAGCGTGCGGCCGGTTTCGGGCGCGATCAGGTACGGCGCGTCGGGCTGCTCCCGCGCGCGGAGGTCAACGTAATGGCGGATCGTCCGCATGAAAAACCATGAGCCGCCGATGAACGCCGATGAACGCCGATAAGACTAAGATCACAAAAAACAATGGACAGGATTAACAGGATTAACAAGATTATTGAAACAAGGCCTCAGTCCTGTAGATTTTGTAAATCCTGTCTATTTTCTATTGCCTAATTTCTGATTTTCATCGGCGTTCATCGGCGGCTAAATCTTATGTTTCTTGCGATACGCGCCGAAGATGTCGTCCACCGTCGGCTCGCGCGGGGGGATGGTGCGCACGATGCGCGTGATGTTCATGAAGTGCCGGTAGTTGAGGTTGTCGGAGAAGCTGTTGCCGCCCCAGGTGCCGCAGCCCATCGAGAGCGAGAACGGCATGCCGTTGTCGAAGCTGCCGCCGGTGGCGAAGGCGTGGGCCTGCTTCACGATCACGCGCGCCACCGTCAGCTCAAAGGCAAGGCGCCGGACGTGCTCCTCGTTCTCGGTGTAGATGCCGCAGGAGTGGCCGTTGCCCTGGTGGGCGTAGATCGCGCGCACGGTGTCGAAGGCGGCGTCGAAATCGCGCGCGCGGTACACCGTGAGCACGGGCGAGAGTTTTTCGCCGGCGTAGGGATGGTCCTTGCCCGCCCCTGTTTCCTCGACCATCAGGCACTTCGCCGCGACGAGAGCGGGACGCGTAAGACCGGCGACGCCGCAGATTTTCGCCACCGATTGCGCGGTAACGGCGGGCGAGAGCTTGCCGCCAGGAAACATGGCTTTCCGCAATGTTTCCTTTTCTGGGGCAGTAAGAAGTACCCCCCCTGCGTTTGCAAGGGCCGCCAGCATATTCGCGTAGACCCGGTCGTGGATGATGACGGCGTTTTCCGAGGAGCAACTGGTCGCGTTGTCGAAGATCTTGGAGGCCATGATCTTCGCGGCGGCGTCCGCGCAGTCGGCGCTGTCGTCCACGATCACCGCCACGTTGCCGGTGCCGACCCCCAGCGCCGGCTTGCCGCTCGAATATCCGGCGCGCACGTTATTCTGCGATCCCGTCACCACCACCAGGTCCGCCTGCTTCATGAGCTCATTGGTGAGCTCGCGGGTGACCGGCGCGGGCAACTGCTGCACGAGATCGGCAGGCGCGCCGATGCGCTTCAGTTCCGCGTGCACGTAACGGAGAAGAAGCGTGGAGGTACTGTAGCCCCGGGGCGAGGGCGAGAGGATGACCGCGTTGCCGCACTTAAGGGCGTTGATGATGTTGTTGGCCGGGGTGGCCGCCGGGTTGGTCGAGGGTACCGCCGCCGCCACCACGCCCACCGGCCGCGCGATCTCGGTGATGCCCTGGTCGGGGTACTCGGCGATGACGCCGGTGGTTCTCGCGCCCTGCAGGTCGCGCAGAAGTCCCAGCGTCTTGCGATGGTTCTTGACGATCTTGTCGGCGGCCACGCCGAGCCCGGTGTCTTTTACCGCGAGCTCGGCGAGCGCCCTGTTGTGCGCCGGATCCATGATGGCCCAGCCGATCGCGGTCGCCGTTTCGTCGAGCTGCGCCTGGGTCGAGCGCTCGAAGATCGCCTGCGCGGCGCGCGCGCGGCGCATCAATGCCGAAACAATTTCCTGGTTGGAATTCGGTGCGGAAGAGTCCGCGCGGGATGTCATGTGAACGCCCTGATTATTTCAGAAAATACTACACCGCGCACGAGAGAAAATGCTAGACTTCAACACGAAAAAAGAAAGCAGCGAGGAAATGAAGGAAAAGAAGCATATCAAGTTCGACGGACGGCTGGTTTTCGTCGGATTCGGCTCCATCGGTCAAGGCACACTCCCCCTCATCCTGCGGCACATCAAGATGCCGCCGGAGCGCATTACCATCCTCACCGGCGACAACCGCGGCCGGCAGGAAGCCGCGCATTACGGCATCAAGTTCATCATCAACCCGTTGAAGCACGACAACTACCGGAAGATACTCGATCCGCTGCTGGGGAAAGGCGATTTCCTCCTCAACCTGTCGGTGGACGTCTCGAGCGCGGTGCTGATCGAGTACTGCCTGCAGCGCGGCGTGCTGTACCTGGATACCTGCATCGAGCCGTGGCACGGCATGTACACCGACGGCTCGCTGCCGCTCTCCAAGCGCTCCAACTACGCGTTGCGCGAGGAAGTGCTGGCGCTGAAGAAGAAGTATCCGAAGGCGGCCACCGTGGTCCCCACCCACGGCGCCAACCCCGGGCTGGTGTCGCACTGGGTCAAGCAGGGCCTGCTCAACATAGCGCGCGACGTGCTGGGCGACGTCAAAGTGCCGACGACTCGCGAAGGGTGGGGCAGGTTCGCCATGAAGCTTGGCATCAAGGTGATTCATTGCGCCGAGCGCGATACCCAGGTCGCCCACCCGCGCAAGCAGCGCTTCGAATTCGCCAATACCTGGTCGGTGGACGGCTTCGTCAGCGAAGGCCGCCAGCCGGCCGAGCTTGGCTGGGGCACGCACGAGAAGCATTTCCCGGCTGACGGCTTCCGTCACGACTTCGGCTGCCGTTCGGCGATCTATCTCGGGCGGCCGGGGATGTCGGTGAAGGTGCGCTCGTGGACGCCGAGCGAGGGCCCGTATCACGGCTTTCTCATCACCCACGGCGAGGCGATCTCGATCGCGGACTACTTCACCGTGAGAGAAAAGAACCGCGTCCTCTACCGGCCGACGTGCCATTACGCTTATCACCCGTGCGAGGACGCGGTGCTGTCCAATCACGAGATGGGGGGCAAGAACTGGATCGCGCAGACCAAGTACCGCATCCTGATGGACGAGGTCTTCGAGGGCGTGGACGAACTCGGCGCGCTGCTGATGGGACACGCCAAGGGCGCCTATTGGTACGGCTCGCGGCTGTCGATCGAGGAGGCGCGCAAGCTTGCGCCCTACAACAACGCGACCAGCCTGCAGGTTGCCGCGGGCGTAATGGCCGGCGTGATCTGGGCGATGGAGAACCCTAAGAATGCGATCGTCGACCCCGACGACATGGATTTCCGGCGCATCCTCGAGCTCGCCACTCCGTACCTCGGCGACGTCATCGGCGAATACACCGACTGGACGCCGCTGCAGGACCGCGGCTGGCTGTTCAAGGAGGACGTGGACAAGTCGGACCCGTGGCAGTTCAAAAATTTCCGGGTGGTCTGACCCGGAAATTTTTAGTGTTGAATTTTGAATTTTGAATGTTGAGTTTTGAGTGGAATGCAGACTTGGGTGTTAACTTAGCATTTAACACTCAGCATTCAACATTGCTATTTTTGCCGCAGATAAACGCTGATAAACAGAGATAGAAACAAAGGAAGTAGCAAACGAGAACGGGCACGCGGGCGTGCCCGTTTTGTTTGGAGTATGATGAAACGGAGGTCGTGGAAAAGAGGGTGTTATGCAGGCAAAACGTGTTGTTCATTCTGATCCCGAGATTCTCGGTGGAACGCCTGTGTTTGTCGGCACCAGGGTACCGGTGCAGACCCTGATCGATTATCTGGAGGGTGGTCATTCCCTGGAGGAGTTCCTGGACGATTTTCCCACGGTTTCCCGGGACCTTGCGATCGCCGCGCTGGAACAGGCAAAGGCTCACCTGATCGCCGATGCGCGTACTGCTTGACGAGTGCGTGCCGAGGGGGTTACGTCAAGAACTGTCCGGCCACGAGGTCAAGACCGTAGCCGAGATGGGTTGGGCCGGCGTCAAGAACGGCGCCTTGCTCGAACGCGCAGCGAAGCAATTCGACGTTTTCCTGACCGTTGACCGCGGTCTGGAGCATCAGCAGAACCTCGCCGGTTATGCGATCGCGGTCGTCGTTGTTCATTCGACAAGCAATGACATTACCGTCTTGCGCCCTCTCATGCCCCAGGTGCGCAGCGCCTTGGCACAGGCCAAGCCACGCGCAGTCGTTCATGTGCGCGGTTAAGTGAAAAGATAGGGAATTGGGGGAGGCACAGAATGGGCGAGCAACAGCAAGGGCGGTCCGAGGAAAGCCTGCGGCACGAATATACCGAAGTCGTGCAGAATGTCCGCCATTACAGCAATTTGAGATTCGTCATCTTTTCGATTCTGTTTGCAGTGATGGCGGGAGTGGGCATTGTTGCGTTCGGCAAAGAGCAGTTTGACCAGCATGCTGCGATTGTCGCGAGGATCGCCGGTTTCCTGGTGATCTTCATGTTCTGGCAACTCGAAGAAAGCAGCTTCTTCTTCTACGATCACTGTAGGAAGATTGCTGCGGAGCTGGAACAGTCACTAGGTTACAGCCAATACAGCACAACATCTGTATCGAGATTCTACCTTCCTAGGGCGTATATCGTGAAGCGCGTGTTTTACTTCTTGCTCACCTTGTTGTGGTTGTACGCGGCCTTTGCGGTACCCCTTGGTGTTTGACGGTGATGATCGCGGTGATCTTCGAGGTTGTACCGGCTCCGGGGCGGAGGGAGGAGTATCTCGATCTGGCCGAGAAGCTCCGCCCTGAGCTCGAGAAGCTTGACGGGTTTATCTCGATTGAGCGGTTCGAGAGCCTCACGAACAGGGGAAAGATGCTCTCGCTTTCGATCTGGCGCGATGAGGGGGCGGTCAAGCGCTGGCGGCAGTTCGGGGAGCATCGCACGGTGCAGGCGAAGGGCAGGGGGGGAATCTTCGCTGATTACCGGCTGCGAGTCGCGAGCGTGATCCGGGATTACGGCATGTTCGAGCGGGAACAGGCGCCGGCGGACAGCCGCGCCATACACAATGCCGGTGTTGACCGGTAACCAGCAATCAGCAACCATTGAAACAGAAATGGAGGATTGATTTCACCATGAAAAGGCCTTTTACCTCTCTCGCCGCTATCATTTTTGCGGTGGTCGCGTTCGTCCACCTGATGCGCATAATCTACGGCTGGGTGGTGACCATCGTTGGAGCCGATGTGCCGATGTGGGCCAGCGTCCTGGGGCTGGTGATCGCGGGCGGATTGGCGGCCGGGTTGTGGTGGGAATCCCGGAAATAGACTTTTCCTGCCGCAGCAAAGCAAACGGGCACGCGGGCGTGCCCGTTTTTGTTTGTTGCGGGGCGCGGATGGCGGCGTAAGATACGGCGTCGATACCGGGGCAACAATGTCCAAGTGCTCGCGCTGCCGCCACGAGAACCCGCCCACGGCGAAGTTCTGCGTCGAGTGCGGCGCAGCGCTCGCCCGGAGCTGCACGCGCTGCGGCGCCGCCATGCCTCCTGCGGCGAAATTCTGCCCCGAATGCGCCTATCCCGCCGGCGCGACTCCGGAGCCTGCGACCTACACGCCCCGGCACCTCGCCGAGCGAATCCTCGACTCGCGGTCCGCGCTCGAGGGTGAGCGCAAACAGGTCACCGTGCTCTTTGCCGACCTGAAGGGCTCGATGGAACTGCTCGCCGACCGCGACCCGGAGGAAGCGCGGAAGCTCCTCGACCCCGTGCTCGAGCGGATGATGGAGGCCGTCCACCATTACGAAGGAACCGTGAACCAGGTGATGGGCGACGGGATCATGGCGCTGTTCGGCGCGCCACTCGCCCACGAGGACCACGGTGTTCGCGGGTGCTTTGCCGCCCTGCGCATGCAACAGGCCATCCGACGCTACACGGAGGAGGTCCGCCGTGCCCATGGCATCGAGGTCCAGATTCGCGTCGGGCTCAACTCCGGCGAAGTTGTCGTGCGCTCGATCGGCAGCGACCTCCGGATGGACTACACCGCGGTCGGCCAGACGACCCACCTCGCGGCGCGGATGGAGCAACTCGCCACGCCGGGGACCGTCCGGCTCACTGCCAACACGCTCGCACTTGCCGAGGGCTACGTCGCGGTGAAGTCTATCGGCCCGATCCCAGTGAAGGGGCTCGCAGAGCCGGTGGAGGTGTATGAGCTCACCGGAGCAGGAGCAGCACGGACCCGGCTCCAGGCGGCGCGGGCGCGCGGCCTCACCCGCTTCGTGGGGCGCGACACGGAACTCGATCAACTCCGCCGCGCCGCAGAGGAAACGCGCCGGGGACGCGGCCGGATCGTGGCGGTCGTGGGCGAACCGGGCGTCGGAAAATCGCGGCTCTATTACGAGTTCATCCATTCTCATCATGTTCAGGAC